>CAYWUU010000077.1:0-5857 GCA_964461405.1 uncultured Erysipelothrix sp. | reverse complement strand
ATTAAAAGTTGGAATTGTGGGTTTAGGTACTTCAGGGACCATGATAGCACAAGCTTTGTCTAACTTGGGTGCGGAAATTAGTTATTATAGTAGAACGCGTAAACCCAAACAGGAAGGGTTGGGCATGAAGTATATGGAGTTGCATCCTTTATTGCGTCATGTTGATGTAGTCTTTTCTTGTTTAAATAAAAATGTTTATCTATTCTTTGATGAAGAGTTTAAAGCATTGGGGAATCATAAGATGTTTTTTAATACCTCTATTGGTCCAAGCTTTGATTCTGTGGCCTTGGGTTCTTGGTTAGATGAAGGATCTAATGAGTTTTTTAGTGATTCATTTGAAGGGTTGGGTCATGACAATAAGCATCTGCTAAATCATGGACATGTGAATGTTTTGGGGGTGTCTTCGGGGCGTACGAAGCAAGCCTTTGTGCGTCTAAGTGAGAAGGTTCTTAATAATATTGAACGATATTTTGCTGAGGCGGTTTAAATGATTGTGTAAATTTAGTATTAATTTGTTTGGGAAAAAGAAAAGGCGAAGATATATTTCTTTGCCTTTTTCTGTCTCTAATCTTTAAGATGATTCTTTATGTCGTTGTTATCGCCTATATTAATACTGCCCAGTCCACTACTTGTAGTCAGTGTGTTGATGGTTGAATTAGCGATTGTTATGCTACCTACTCCGCCCTCTATCTTTACTAAGTTGGCTGATAGGGTGTCTATTGTTATGGATCCAACGCCCATTTCAAGGTCGAGTTTATTGGTAGTGGTATTGCTTAGTTTAATGCTACCAACACCCCCTTTAATATCAATAGTTTCATTGACCGAGATATTCAATAGATTGATATTCCCAGCTCCTCCTTCTATATCTAAGTCTGCTAGTTTTAAATCTTGGATGGTAATATTTGAAGCGCCGCTTTCGATATCTAATTCAATAGTATTTGAAACATAGATGACGAGGGTTCCTTTGTGCATTCCTATTTTTCTTGGTGTCGTGATATTTAGTGTAGTACCTTTTTGGTGGAAATTTGGTGTGTTTCTGCCACTATATTCAATGGAAGTGGTGTTAGTGTTTGATTTTCTAATATAAACCTCATCTGCATAGGTCGTTAAATTAATGTTTGTTAGATTTTCGTAGTTTTTAGTTTCCGTTGGATGGTTTGTGGGGCCATTCCACATTCCGTTGATATTCCATTTATTCATTCCATTGTGTTTGTAAAAATCTTGTTGTGGATAACTAAATATTAGAGCAACAACACCTATTAAGGTAAGTGGTAGAGTTATGGCTAGGATGGTGCCTAGTATTTTGTTGAGTCTTCTTTTTTTCATTTTGTGTCTCCTGTGTTTCGTAGGCTTTGCACTATATATTGGATGAGTCGCATACTCCAGTGGATAATGAAGTAGGTGATAATGATTACACTTATAATTCCTGCCAATGCTGTCATCGTTGAGAGTGTTTTGAACCCTGTTGAAAGTCCTGAAACAGTCCATAAGCTATTCGCTGAAAAGATTCCAAATGTGAAAAATGATAGTACACCTATGAAGAGACTAATTAGAGTTCTGGTTAAACCAAAAACAAGGGATAGTATACTGGGGATTATGATAAGGATGCCTACAATAATTAGTAGTCTCTTGGCCCATTGTGGCATGCTGATGTTTCTTTTTGTTTCTTCGGTGTAGGTTAGTTCAAATTCTTCGGCAATATCTTCAGCTAGGGATCCGGGTCTTCCTAGTTTTGAAATAATCTCTTGCATACTTAGTCCCTCATCGGTGAGTTCATCAATGATACTTTCGTAGTTTTCTAGTATATCTTGGTGGTTTCCTTCGTAGTAGGATAGTTGTTGGGCTAGGCGTCTAATGTATTCTGATTTATTCATGTTGTCCTCCAATCGTTATGCATTTTTGAATGAGTTTCTCTAAGTTATCCCACTCGGAAAGTAGCGTTTTATAGTATGATTTTCCTAAGTCGGTAATGCGATAGTATTTGCGTGCTCGTGCCGTATCTTCGAGTACTTGTACGTATGATTCTAAGTGTTTGGAGCGTTCGAGTCTTTGTAAGATTAGGTATATGGTTGATTCTTTTACTTCGATAATTTGATTGAGTTCTCCTACCAGTTCGTATCCGTAACTGTCTTTGTGTTGTAGTAGAGCTAATAGGCAGATTTCGAAGGTTCCTTTTTTTAGTTGTGTGGTCATGGGATTCCTTTCTGTTTTACAATACTTTGAATTACATATACATTGTATTATAGAGTATACGTAATTTCAAGTATTATTAACAGTCTAGTGCATTTGAGTGCTTGGTAACGACGTTTGTTAAGTTCTTATAATATATCTTGACATAATAGTGGGAATAATTTAAGGTTGTATCATATGTGTAATACAAGGAGGGCTTATGAAATTAGAGTTTAGTAATGTGAATAAGTACTTTGGCGACCATCATGTTCTAAAGGATGTTAGCTTTAGTGTAGAGAGTGGTCAAATCTTTGGTTACTTGGGTAGAAATGGCGCTGGTAAGACAACGTCTATTCGAATTTTAATGGATGTATTTAATGCCAATAGTGGAAGTATCTTAATGGATGGTAAACCTTTTGATGCTTCGAAATATTCTATTGGGTATCTTCCTGAAGAACGGGGCATGTATTCTAAAACAAAGGTACTTGATCAATTAGTTTATTTTGCGAGACTTCGGGGTATGAGTAAGAAAGAGGCAACGGAGTCTGCTCAAGCATGGGCTAAGCGTTTTGGAGTTGATATTTATTTAGATAGAAAGCTTGAAACACTTTCTAAGGGTAATCAGCAGAAGGTTCAGATTACATTGGCATTTGTGAGTAATCCTGATATTTTGATCCTTGATGAACCCTTTAGTGGATTGGATCCCGTTAACTCTAAGTTGTTTCAAGATGCTTTATTAGATCATATTTCTGCAAATAGAATTATTATATTTTCTTCGCATCAAATGAGTTATATTGAGAGTTTTTGTGATGATATTGCTATTATAGATAAGGGTTCGATTGTTCTTAAGGGGAGCTTAAGTGCCATTAAGAAAGAGCGTGGGGCCAATCGTATTTGTGTTAGTGTTAATAATATTGATTTAGAGGGTCTTGCTGAAGTGCTTGTGCGGGATTTGAAGGTCGGGGTTGTAATAGATAAGCGTTATGTGATTGTTGATTTAGGGGAAATATCTAAGAATGCGTTGGTGCAATATTTGCTAGATAATAAATATGATATTAGCGTATTAAGTGACTATGAACCGAGTCTTCAGGATATCTTTATTCAAGAGGTAGGTGATAGTGATGAAGCAATTTAAAACTGTATTTTTATTTGAGTTTCTTGAGATGGCGCGCAAGCGTAGTGTGATTATTACTACGGCTATTATGTCGTTGATTTTGTTTGGTGCGACGTTTGTTCCAGTATTATTGGGTAATGATGAGGTTGTGGATCCAGGGGATCAAAATGGTGAAGTCGATGTTTCATCTATGTTTGAACATATTGCGTTTGTGCTTGATGGGTTTTACGATGAAAAGACTATTCAAGCTGCCTTTGGTGAAGTGAAGGTATTGGATAATAGGGATGAAGCCAAGGAGGCTATCGAATCGGGTGATTTTAATAAAGTAGTTGTGTTTACATCAACTGATTCCTATACCTTATTTGCTAATGACTTGGGCACTTTTGATATGGATCAGCAAGTGATTAGTGAAGTAGTGGGTCGTTTAGTTACTACCGCTAAGTTAGTTGAGGCTGGCATTGATCCAAATAGTGCCTTTGAAGCGTTTGATGTGAATATAAAAGTTGAGCATGAATTGTTGGGTAAGGATTCCATGCAGGGTTTCTTCATGGCTTATATCATTATGTTTGCTATTTATATGCTAATTCTTTTCTTTGGACAGAGTGTTTCGACATCTATTGCTCGTGAGAAGGATAGTCGTACGATGGAGTTGTTAATTACTAGTACTAAGACTACAGATTTAATTGTTGGTAAAGTAATGGCTATGGGTAGTTTAGGTGTGGTCCAAATGGCTGTTATCTTTGGGGCTGGTATTCTTGGTTTCTCTATCAATAAAGGGCGTTATCCTGAGTACTTAATTCAAATGATTCAGGGGACGATGAGTGTTGATGTTATTTTAGTATATATTCTGTTCTCTGTATTGGGTTATATCTTGTATCTGTTTATATTTGCTAGTCTTGGTTCTTTAGTTTCTAAAGTTGAAGACGTTGGAAGTTCTGTGACTCCAATTACGATGTTGTTTATTGTGGCGTTTATGATTGCTTCCTTTGCGCTGCAAATGCCTGATTCTTCTGTTGTTGTGACGAGTTCCTTTATACCGTTTACTTCAATTTTTACCATGCCGATTCGCTATATGTTAACAACAGTGAGTATTGTACAGCTTCTGTTTGCTTCGGTGTTAATGTTGGTTGGGGTTATCTTGGTAGCGATGTTCTCAATCTATGTATATAGATTTGGATCGTTGAATTATGGTAATAAGATTAAGCTAATGGAAGTCTTTAAGAGTTTTGGGAAAAAGAATGCATAATTGTGCATTCTTTTCTTTTGCGTTGGTGTAAAATATAACTATAATAGGAGGGATATTAGTGAAAAATAATCGTAAGTTTCCTCAGGATTTCTTATGGGGGAGTGCTTCAGCGGCGTATCAAGTTGAGGGTGCTTTTGATGTTGATGGTAAAGGGGTCTCAGTTTGGGATGTCTATACTAAGAAAGAAGGGACTACTTACTTAGGCACAAATGGTGATGTGGCTGTTGATCATTATCATCGTTATAAGGAAGATGTGGCTCTAATGGCAGAAATGGGTCTTAAAGCGTATCGTTTTTCTGTGGCCTGGTCGAGGATTTATCCTGACGATAGTGGTGTGGTTAATCAAAAGGGAATTGATTTTTATAATGATTTAATCAATGAGTTAGTTAAGCATAATATTGAACCTATTGTTACGCTATACCACTGGGATATTACTCAAACGCTTCAGGATAAGTATGGGGGTTGGGAGTCTAGGGAAGTTATTGAGGATTTCACGACCTATAGTAAAACGTTGTTTGATGCTTTTGGTGATAGGGTTAAATATTGGGTTACCTTAAATGAGCAAAATGTGTTTATAATGATGGGATATTTGACGGCTTTACATCCGCCGGGCTTAAAAGATGTCAATCGGGCTTTTAATGCTAACCACATTGCTAACTTGGCAAATGCATCAGTTATTAAGGCATTTAGGGACGGGGGATATCAGGGGAAAATTGGCCCTAGCTTTGCCTATACTCCCTATTACGCCTATGACGCTAGCCCGGAGTCTATTTTGGCTGCAGATAATGCTAATAATATCATGGCCTATTTATGGATGGATGTATATGCTTGGGGTAGATATCCTAAGTTGGTTTTGAATTATCTTAAGACCATTGGAGTTTCCCTTGATATAAAACCGGAGGATGATGCGTTGTTGAAAGCGGGAACTCCTGACTTTATGGGAGTGAATTATTATCAAAGTGCAACTGTGACATCAATGTACTTTAATGAAACTTTGGAACCTGGAAAGCCTAATTTTACAGGTAAGAAGGGCACTGGAGCACAAAGTGGTGTTCCGGGCTTGTTTAAGACGGTTCATAATGACTTCTTGGAGACAACTAATTGGGATTGGTCTATTGATCCTCAAGGGATGCGCTTTGCGATGCGTCAAATTCAAAGCAGATATAATCTTCCTATCTTAATAACTGAAAACGGATTGGGGGCCTTTGATGATCTGAGTGCAGGTGAGGTATATGATGATTATCGCATTGATTATATTCGGAAACATATTGAAGCCATTAAAGATGCCTTGGATGATGGGGTAGAGGTCTTGGGGTATTGTACATGGA
>CAYWUU010000076.1:0-5945 GCA_964461405.1 uncultured Erysipelothrix sp. | reverse complement strand
ATTGTAGTTAGTTTAGCTTCAATGTTCTTCTTATCCGGTGTTAGAAAAGAGTGGATTCTTGTAATAGGATCAATTGCTGCAATACTCTTTTTTGGAATTATCTACCTATATTATAATCACGAATCATTATTAAACACGTTATTTGGTGGCGGTGACTATCGCCTCAACCGTTTCTACGGTTGGCTAGATTACGTAGAGTATAGTAGCAACTGGGGATTACACTTATATAATGCAATTGCATCACTAGGAACAGCCGGATGGTTTGGCCATGAATGGATGAGCGTTATACTCACTATTCCCGAAGCAAACACCGACTTTATATTTGCGGTAATTGCGCAAAACTTTGGGTTTATTGGAGCAAGCATAACAGTACTAATATGTTTCTCAATGGATATTCACCTTGCACTTATAGCCTTGCGCAGTGATCTCACTCGTGAGAGAGCCTTATTAACCGGGGCTGTGGCGATGTTGGTATTTCAACACACTCAAAACATAGGGATGGTCCTTGGTGTTCTACCTATTACCGGTATCACCCTACCTTTCTTTTCCTATGGTGGGTCCTCAATATTATCGTATATGCTTCCACTTTCAGTGGCCATGTATATGTATAGTGAGACTAAGAATTTACATAAGCATTATTAAAGGCGCTATAATACAGCGCCTTTTCTTAAGAAATATGTCTCAACAATCTTAGGGGAAACACCTACCATCTTCTTAAACACTTGTGTAAAGTATTTGTAGTCATTAAAGCCCACTTGCTCAGCAATTTCATACATATGATACTTTAGTTCTTGAATTTTATAGATGGACTTTTGAATTCTATATCGCGTTAAATACTCATTAAATGTCATATTAAAGTGTTTCTGGAAGCGTGTATTAATTGATGTGGCAGATTTATTGGACACTGCCATTAAATCATCCATACTGACTTTCTCTCCATAGTGTTCTCTAATATATTTAAGTACTATCATTAAACTTACGGAATCAACATACTCTTTATCCTCAAGCACTTTAAAATCATGGACGGTTTCATCTTCTTTGCTTAAGAAAAAGCGCCGCATTTCTAGATCTTCAATAGCTTGAAATAAAGCCTTCTCAAACTTATCATGATCAAGGGGTTTAAGTAGATAGTCACTGACATTCAATCGAATGGCCTTTTTGGCGTATTCAAATTCTGAATAACCACTTACTACAATATATGAGTAAATTTGATGGGGTAGATTCTCGATCATCTCCAACCCGCTCATAACGGGCATATTAATATCAAGGACGATAATATCAGGCTTAACCTTTGCGATTAGTTCCAACCCTTCTCTTCCATTTTTAGCCTCACCAACTACTTTACAATCATAGTCGCTCCAAGGAATGGAATTAATTAAGCCTTGTCTAATAATCGCTTCATCCTCAACAATAACAACCTTATACATGGGGTGACCTCCTTGGTAATGTAATACTAATTTCCGTACCTCTATCTTTTGGTGCAATAGTCATATAGGCATCATTTTGATAAATTAAACTAATTCTATGGTGGATACTATACAGACCATAATGAGAGGCGCTGCTTAAGCGCGCTGCGCGTTGATCTTGAAAACGAGCTAAGGTTTCCTTATCCATACCCAAACCATCATCTAAGACCGTAAGAATTATCATATCTTCAACAATCCGTCCTATTATCTTAATACTTAGCGTATCCTGATCTTTATAACCGTATTTTATACTATTTTCTATGAGGGGCAATAAAATTAACTTCGGTAAGGCCTCATCAAAGATTGCTTCTTCAATATCTATCTCAATATTGAGGGCTTCATCCAATCGTATTTTATGGATGTCTAAGAATACGCGAATGTATTCAAAATCTTTTCTAAAGGGTACCAACTCGTCTTGACCATCAATACTATATCTAAGTAATTGTGTAGTTCTTAAGATTAGTACTTCTGCTAGTTTTGGATTAGCCGCAATTAGATATCGAATCGTTTCTAAGGAGTTGTATAGGAAGTGAGGATTAAATTGCGCTTCCAATTTCTTAATCTCCGCTGTTTTTTGAAGTTCCATGAGTTGCTTATTATTTTCTATAGAGTCTTTTAGTGCTAGTGACATGCTATTAAATGCCTGAGCAAGCTCTTCAAACTCATCTTGTGTATCCAATTCTACTGTCGTACCCAGTTCACCTATTGCAATTTTATCAATCATTTCTCTAAGTTGAGATATGGATGCGGAAGCTTCGCGACCCACTCGCTCGGCAACCTTTGAACTGGCATACTGATGGACCCAAAGAATTACCGCAAAAGTAATACTTACGTAAACGAGAAAGTTTGGAAAGGCAGCCACATTAGTGAGTATATATACCTTTAATCCCGCAGTATTTTCGCGGGTTTCTTCTATTTTATATTCACGATTTAATAGAATAATGGAAGATTCTTGGGGAATATTAAAACGATTAAACCGCCCTACTAACGATGGGGACGTACTGGCTAAGACATAATTTTGCCGATCGGTAATCACAACTAAGTTTGGGTGTATCGCCTCTAAATAACTGGTTAATAATTCCGATTTAACATAAACCACCACATAGATTGGACTACCATCAATCCTTTCAACCTTCTTACCAAAGACGATATCGTTATAGGATCCCGAATCACTATCGCGGTTGATACTGCTTATAGCTTTTCGATGAGGCGCATTATCAATATTATCCATAAAATATTGGTTAAAAGTACTTTTTAAGGTAGAGCCTTCATCGGAAGGATTGGTAATATAGAGGATATTCTTGTTATCATCGTAGATACTAATATCTCCACTTATTCCCTTTAAAATAAGATTAGAATAGTAGGATTCATAAAAACCGCTGGTATCTGTGATATCAGCCATACTGTCCATTACATATTCAATATTTGTATTCAAGGTTTCTAAGGTCCTAGATATTACCTTATTGGTTTTATAAGCGCTGTATTTTGGTTTAACGACGCTTTCAAAACCAATGAATAATACTAAGATAAAGAATTATCATTAGTAATCTTGCATATTTTGTAAAGGTTATTTTAATTTTTTCTTCAAAACTTGTTCTTATTTGTTTCATAATCCTATTATACACTAAAAATATAAAAAACCCGGTTACCCGGGTCTAAATTGTTACATCGCCGTCTTTTGAGAATCTCATAAAGATTAGCAGTGAAATAATGGTAAGTACCGATAGTATCGTAGATAGTGCAGCAGCAATACCATAGTTACCACGTAGTACTTGCGTATATATCGCTACGGTAAGCGTTTGTGTTCTACCTGAATATAGAATTATCGCTGTGGACAACTCTGTAATCATGGTAATCCAGCTTAAGATGGCTCCTGATATAATACCAGATGACATCATAGGTACCGTAATCTTAAAGAAAGTCTTAGCTTTACTTGATCCAAGTGAGATAGCGGCTTCTTCCACCGAGATTGAGATCTGCGATAGAATGGCCACACTGGATCGAATCGTATACGGTAGTCTTCTAATTACCAAGGCGATAATCATTATGCTAAAGGTACCCGTCATAATAAATGGCTTTGGAGCAAATGTACTTAATAATGCAATCCCAATTACTGACCCTGGAATAATATAAGGGACCATTGAAATCGTATCTAAAGTAGCACTCATAGCATTTCTACGACGTACCGCAACATATGCAATTAATATTGCTAAAAGAACAATAATAACTAATGCGCCACCGGGAATAATAAAGGTATTTTGAACACTATTACCCAATCGCTTAAAGGCTTCTCTATAGCTATTGAGTGAATAGCCTGGTACGAAAATTAAACCAGATGTATTCATAAACGAAGTATAGAATACATAGAACTGTGGCATATAAGCAAAGGCAACAGTTCCATATAGGAATGCGTGTACGGCTAAACTCAAACCCTTTTTCATTTTCTTTGGTTGGATACTATGCAAAGCACTCATCGAAAACTGATTTCTATTACTTAACCAACGTTGGAACAAGAATACGATGCTTGTGATTACAATGGCCACAATCGCAATCGCTGAAGCGAAACCAGCATCGGTTGATACTTCAGAAATAAATTGATCATATATCAACCGCGGGAATGTTCGGTATCCTTCACCAATTAACATTGGAGTACCAAAGTCCGCAAAAGCTTGCATAAATACTAATAAAGCAGAAGCAAAAATAGTTGGCTTAATTAACGGAATTACGATCTTAAAGAACCGCTTAAAGCCCTTGATTCCCATACTCTCTGATGCTTCAAATAACGTGTTATCAACAGAGTTTAATGCCCCTTGTGTGTATAAATATACCAGTGGGAAAAGTTGCAAAGTTAGAACTAGTAAAATCCCACTAAATCCATATATATCAGGCATTTTAAACCCAAATGAATTACTTAAAAACTTGGTAATTAAACCATTTCTACCTAAGAGTAAGATCCAAGAGTAAGCTCCAATAAATGGCGCCGACATTGAACTTAATATAATGACTATATTTAAGAATTTCTTACCTTTAATTTGGTATACTGTTGAGAAATAGGCCAAGGGAACTCCAATAGCCATCGCAAATACAGTTACTAATATTGATACTTTAAACGAGTTAATGATAGTTGAAAAATAGTACGGTTGTGAGAAAAACTTTGTAAAGTTCTTAAGGGTAAATCCTCCTTCTGGAGTATATACCGATTGAATCATCATCTTTCCAATAGGGAAAATGAAGAAGAACCCATAGAGTGCTAAGACTCCCAGTGTTACCCATACCCAAAAATCTATTTTCCTTTTATCCCTAGGCATTGTCATTCACCACACCTTCTACAAGGTTTTGGTTTCCACTTTCATTAAAAATATTAATCTTTTCTGATTTTACATTAAGGAAGACTATTTCACCTTCATGATGGACCCCTTTAATAGAAGACTCTTCAACAACATCTACTTCTTGACCATCTTCTAAAATAACAACGTAGTGCGTATTAAGACCCAAGAAAACAGTGGTCTTAACTTCACCCTTTAAGATACCCTTTTCTTTACTAATCACAAACTCTTCCGGACGAATCGAAACTTTAACACGTTGCGAATCTTCTTTCTTTGTGAAGTAATCCTTAGGTATTTGAATTGGGCTGCCCAAACCTAAATCGATTGAATAATCGTTATTGGCATTTACAAGATCGCCATCAAGAATATTTGATCTACCAATAAAAGTAGCAACAAATATATTTTGAGGTCGTTGGTAAATATTTTGTGGCGTACCAGTATGTTGAATGATACCTTGATTCATAACGGCAATGCGATCTGAAACAGACATAGCTTCTTCTTGATCGTGGGTAACATAGACAGTCGTGATATTAACACGCTGCTGGATTTCCTTAATGGCCGTTCTCATGTCAACACGAAGCTTAGCATCTAGGTTACTCAAAGGTTCATCCATTAAAAGAACATCGGGTTGAATAACAACAGCTCTTGCAAGAGCAACACGTTGTTGCTGGCCCCCTGATAATTTTTCAGGTAATCTATCTTTGTACTCTGTAATTTGCATGATATCTAGCATTTCAAGTACACGACGATTTACTTCTTCTTTAGAAATCTTACGATTTTTTAGTCCAAATGCAACGTTTTCATATACGCTCATATGGGGGAATATGGCATAGTTTTGAAATACCATACCGATATTTCTATCTGAAGGTTCCATATTATTTATACGACGCTCGTTGAAATAAAAGTCCCCACCTTCAATCGAGTTAAACCCGGCAATCATTCTCAATAACGTAGTCTTTCCACATCCGGATGGACCAAGGAGGGTGAAAAACTCACCCTCCCTAATATCCACCGATAAGTTTTTAATGACTGTGTTATCACCATAACGTTTGACTGCATCCTTTACAATTATGTTAACACTCATTCTTATATCTCCTTAATCAGTTAATTACTATTGATTCTTAGCAAATAGTTCTGTATAACGTCCTACAAT
>CAYWUU010000075.1:0-5965 GCA_964461405.1 uncultured Erysipelothrix sp. | reverse complement strand
GGATATAGGGAGGTTGGCGTTTGAAGAGAGTGACTATATTTTGGTTGAACTTTCAACGCAAATTATGCCAGTTAGTTTGGAAAATCAACTACGAAGTATTATGGACTATGGATTGATACCAATTCTTGCGCATATTGAACGCTATCCGTATTTGTTGGATAACGCGCCGTTGATGCTTGAGTTAATTAATTTAGGCGTTCTGTTTCAAGTCAATGCGTCTTCAATTTTGGATTCTTCCTTAAAGAGTTTAATGAAAGCGTGCGTGAAACATAACTTAATTCACTTAGTATCATCGGATGCTCATAATATGGGGCGTAGACCCATGAATACGGGTATTGTGATGGAAGTCATTGAACAAGATTATGGACGTGACTTTGCGATGTACTTAAAAGACAATGCTCAAAAGGTTATAAATAATGAAATTGTAAATGTATATCAACCAGGGAGTTTGAAGAAACTCTTTGGTAAATACAGATGAGGGGGATATTCCCCTTTTTTCATTCAATTTACACAGCTTTAGCAATTGCATTTGTGTTAAAATATTATAAGAGCAAGGAGGCTTATTAAATGTCAAATAGTAATGCATTACCAAATAGAAACGAAGTAAGACTTGAAGATACATGGGATCTAACGCCCATCTTTATCGATGATAATGCCTGGGATATTGCCTATAAAGAGGTTGAAGAAGACCTAGGGCAAGTAGGGGAATATAAGGGCACTCTCACTAAGAGTGCGGATAGTTTATTAAAGGGGCTTAAGTATCGTGATAACCTATCGCAGCGTCTTGAGCACTTATATGTATATGCTCATTTGAACTTTGATGTCGATACAACCAATGCTACGTATCAGAGAATGAACGGTAGAATTATGGGTTTATTGTCTAAGTTTAGTGCTGAATTTGCTTTTTTTGATACAGAGCTATTGGGTGTTAATGAAACCGTTATTAAGGGATACTTAGAAGAAAATGAGGCGCTTGGATTATATGAGCATCAATTAGAAATATTATTTAAAGCTAAGGATCATATATTAAGTGAGAAAGAAGAACGTATCTTGGCGGCTTCTTCTGAAGTCTTTAATGTGCCTTCTCAAACTTTTGGCATGTTAAATAATGCAGATATTGTTTTCCCTTCTATTGAAGATGAGAATGGGGAAATGGTTCAATTATCGCACGGTCGCTATGCCTTATTTATGGAGAGTAAAAATAGAGCGGTTCGTAAGCGTGCTTTCGAAGGCATCTATAGTTCCTATTCTAATTTGAAGAACACACTGGCTACTACATTATCTGGTCAGGTTAAAGCGCATAATCTTAATGCTAATTTAAGGGGATTTGATTCAGCACGCCATGCAGCCTTATTTAGTAATCATATTGATGAAGCGGTATTTGATGCGTTATTATCGGGAATCCATAGTAATATCGACTTATTGCACGATTATGTTGATTTGAGAAAAGAAGCCTTAAAACTAGATGATATTCAGATGTATGATATCTATGTCCCAATGTTGGATGATGTTGACCTTAAGTTCACGTATGAGGAGGCACAGGAAATCATTCTGGAGGCTTTAGCGGTACTGGGGGACGAATACCACTTAGTGCTTAAACGTGCCTTTAAAGAGCGTTGGATTGATGTCATAGAAAACAAAGGAAAACGTTCAGGGGCCTATTCATCAGGAGTCTATGGAACCTATCCCTATATTCTTATGAACTGGCAAGATAATCTTGACAATATGTTTACCTTAGCCCACGAGTTAGGTCACTCAGTGCACTCGTATTTCACAAGAAAATATCAACCGTATATTTACGGGGACTATTCAATCTTTTTAGCAGAAGTAGCCTCAACAACTAATGAAAACTTATTGTTAAACTATCTACTGGATCAATACGAAGATCCAAAGATCAAGGCGTATTTATTAAACCATTATTTGGATTCCGTTAAGGGTACGGTATATCGCCAAACTCAGTTTGCGGAATTTGAACATATGATTCATAAAGCAGACCAAGAAGGTACGCCCCTTACAGCCGACTATCTCTGTGATACATACCATGATTTAAATAAATTCTATTATGGTGAAGCCATTAGTACCGAAGCAATTCGCTATGAGTGGTCTCGTATTCCGCATTTCTACTATAACTACTATGTGTATCAATATGCGACAGGCTTTAGTGCTGCGACCTTATTTAGTGAAACTATTTATAATGGTGGTGATGTTACACCTTACTTAAACTTCCTAAAAGCAGGAAGCCACAAGTATCCTATTGATGTGTTAAAGGAAGCGGGTGTAGATATGCGCGATTCTAAAGCAGTTGATGTTACCTTAGAAACCTTTGGTAAACGTATTAAGGAACTAAGAAATATTATTATTAAGTAAGTAAAAAGAGGTAGGGCGTATGCTCTACCTCTTTTACTATGAAACATCAACCTTTACATTAATGACTTTACCAATAATAGAAACAGGTAACTCCTCTACTTCTTGCGGTGTGAAAAAACGCGTGGGGACACTGGGGTTGCTGGCTTCAAGAATCAACATATCTTCTTTTTTGATTACCCTTTTTAACGTAGCTTCATCACCATTAATCATTACAATCGCCAACGAACCATTGTCCACATTATCACTCTTTTGAATAAGAACCAAATCCCCTTCGTAGATTCTAGAACCCACCATGGAATCCCCTTTGACCCTTAGGTAATAATCCCCGCGATCATAGTCGCTCTTACTGACTTCTTCATAGTCTTGAATATCTTGGTTAGCGAAGTAATCATATCCTGCTTTAACCGTACCAATGACTGGTTTAAAGAAACGATGGTTTAAATAGTCTTCAACATCAATGGAAAAGAGTTGCGAAAGCAGATCTTTTTTATCCTTTGATATATTTTTGACCAAACCATTCTCCCATCGTGAGACACTGGATATATTAACACCCACCGCTTGGGCTATATCGTTGAGCGATAGATTATGTTTATGTCTGTATACAGAAATAAGTTCTTGTAGTGTCATGGTATCACCTCTATGTATATTATACTTAATATGCAAGTAAAAGACAAATAGTATCCGTAACTTGCATAATAGTATTGAAATATGCAATTAATGGATTATAATATAGATGAGGTGATAGAAAATGAAAGAAAGATCTATCCTGCATTGTGATATAAACCATTGTTTTGCGCAAATAGAGGAAATGAAGAACCCAGAATTAGCCCTGGTACCTATGTGTGTGGGTGGGGATGAGTCAAGGCGTCATGGAATTGTATTGGCCCGTAATCTGGAAGCTAAGAAGTATGGTATTAAAACAGCGGAGCCCCTGCGAGATGCGTATGCGAAGTGTCCTGATTTAGTAGTAATTCCACCTTCATATAGCGACTATTCATATTATAGTGAAAAGATAAAGGATATTTATCGTGAGTATACATCGGATGTTGAATCTTTTGGGATTGATGAAGCATGGATTGATGTGAGTGATTCAAGGCTTTTGTTTGGTAGTGGTGAGAAGATCGGTCGTGAGATTCAAAATAGAGTATTGGAAGAGTTTGGGATTACCATTTCGGTGGGTGTTAGTTTTAATAAAATATTTGCGAAATTGGGGTCGGATATTATTAAGCCCAAAGGGTTTGTATGTATTACTAAAGATAATTATAAAGAGGTGGTCTGGCCTTTGCCTGTAGAGGATTTATTATATGTGGGTCCTAGAACCAAACCCAAGCTAAATTTATTGGGGATTTATACCATTGGGGATTTGGCGGTTTTTGATTTAGAAATCTTAAAGAAGAAGTTTGGTAAGCATGGTATTATGATTTGGAGTTTTGCGAATGGCTTGGATGATCAAGAGGTAGATCATACTACCGCCATGCCTAAGTCTGTGGGTAATGGCATCACAACGGTACGTAATATGAATACCATGGGTGAAATTAAGGAAGTCATGTATGTATTGGTAGAATCGGTAGCAGCACGCTTAAAGGAGCAGGGACTTGCTGGGGATATTGTGAGTGTTGCTTTACGGGATACGAACTTGGAAACGGTATCGCGTCAGAAGAAGATAGCGATGGCTACTAATATTGTGCGTGATATTATGGATGTGGGGATGTATCTTGTGGCCACAGAGTTTGAGTTTATCCCCCCTTATCGTAGCCTTAGTGTGACAGTATCGGGTGTAAAGCCGGAGCAAATGCATTACCAAACGAATTTATTTGAGGATCCAAGACTTAAAAATGAGGAGAAACGCTTAGATAATACGATTGAACATATTAGAGGTAAGTATGGTTTTGGTATCATTAAGCGTGCGCGGATGTTAGTGAATGAGGACTTAACTAACTTTAATCCCAAAGGCGATCATACGATTCATCCCCGGGGCTATCTTAAATGAAACGGTGGTATAAGAAGTATGTTGATGTTGTGGTATTAGTGAATCGTTATGGGGAGATTAGTCCTTTATTTGTGGTAGTTGATAGCTTTAAATATCCCATTGATAAGGTGTTGGAAGTAAGAAATGCTCATTCGCAAGTGGGGGGATCGGGTGTGCGCTATCGTTGTCGAATTCAAAACCAGGAACGTAATTTATTTTATGAGAAAAACAGATGGTTTATGGAGAGTTTGCACCCGTAATATAAGAGAATCAAATATTGGTTCTCTTTTTGTTTGCAAATGAAAAATTTATGTGTATAATAATCATGGGTTTGGTTTTACTAATAAATAAGTTTAGTATCACTAAACAAGAAATCAAAAGGAGTAAAATATGGAAATAGGTAGAAAAGTTAAGCAATATCGAACTCAAAATGGGTTGACGCTCGAGGAATTAGCCAGTCGAACGGAGTTAACTAAAGGGTTTCTATCGCAAATAGAAAATGATCTGACTTCCCCTTCTATATCAACTCTTGGCGATATTGTAGAAGCATTGGGAATGGATATGTCTTCTTTCTTTAAAGAAGCGGATAGTGAACAGTTTGTGTTTACAAATGAAGATTATTTTGTGGATGACAAAGAAGGCGCCAAGATTACGTGGATTGTTCCTAATGCGCAAAAGAATGAAATGGAACCAATTGTATTAGAGTTAGAACCAGGAGCTTCGTCTAATGAAGTTTTACCTCATGAAGGCGAGGAACTGGGTTATGTATTAAGTGGCAAAGTGACCATGGTTATGGGGGGGGAGCGTGTGATCGTTAAAAAAGGTCAAACGTTCTATATTAAGGGTAATGTGAGTCATGTTCTCATTAATGATCATAATCAGAAGGCACGTATACTGTGGGTATGCACCCCACCCATATTTTAGGAGGATACTATGGAAGCATTAATTGAATTTAAAAACATCGTAAAGAGTTTCGATGACCATATCGTTTTAAAAGGAATTAATTTAGATATATTTGAGAATGAGTTCGTAACTTTATTGGGACCATCGGGCTGTGGTAAAACAACCTTACTTAGAATATTGGGAGGGTTTCTTGAACAAAACTCTGGTGAGGTATTTTTCGATGGCATTGAAATCAGTAAAACACCTCCTCATAAGCGTGAGGTAAATACAGTATTTCAACGGTATGCCCTTTTCCCTCATATGAATGTTTATGATAATATTGCGTTTGGTTTAAATATTAAAAAAGAATCCAAGGATATTATTGATCAAAAAGTTCGAAAGATGTTGAAGTTAGTAAACTTAGAAGGATTTGAACAACGTTCTATTAATCAATTATCAGGAGGGCAACAGCAGCGTATTGCGATTGCGCGCGCCTTAGTTAATGAACCAATGGTCTTATTACTCGATGAGCCCTTGGGTGCTTTGGATTTAAAGTTACGTAAGGAAATGCAACATGAACTTAAGGAAATCCAACAAGATGTAGGCATTACCTTTATCTATGTAACCCATGACCAAGAAGAAGCGTTAACGATGTCTGATAAAATTGTGGTCTTAAATGAAGGGGAGATCCAACAAATTCGAACTCCAATTGATATATATAATGAACCGGAGAATAGATTCGTTGCA
>CAYWUU010000074.1:3022-5979 GCA_964461405.1 uncultured Erysipelothrix sp. | reverse complement strand
CTATTTTAATACCATTGCACGCTACTAGATTTATCTCATACTTAATAAGTAGATCACAAGTTTAAGTTTTCCTAAAACTAAAAAAATAGATGTATCATTCTTTGTGAATAAAACATGAAAGTAATCTAGTGTCATTAGGTTCTAAGTAAAAAGGGTCTTATTATAAAATAAGCACCCTTCTAATATACGCCTAAAAATATTACTTACTTTTAAAATTATACTCTGTCGTCTGTACAGGTGTAATGATAAACTCTATATCTTTATACTCTATGACACCCACTAGTTGTTGAACTATGATCTTGTCATTAAGTAGATACTCAAAAGTGAGTTCATAGACATCATTTACATCTAACAAGTTCTTGTCAATCTTTGTGGTGATTGCTTTGCGGCCGATAATCTCTTCTCGTATCTCCCTTCGATTTACTTCTTTTCCGGTCTCTTTATCACGAGTTACCATCGCAATATCTTTAACGGTATTGTTTTCAGGAAAACCTATAAAGAAAGGTTCGAGATAGGAAACACGGTCGTAGTTCATTAATGTAAATAGTAAACCAATGGTTATCTCACTACCTTTAGTTTGTAAGTATGTATCAAAATGATTTGATTCAACAATCAATAGATGTTTATATAGGAAGCTCTCATTTAAGTAGTCACTATAGGTAGTCTTATCTGCACTTTTTACGGCCAATTTGGCGGAGATTTCATGTGATATATTTAGTTCTATAGTTCCAACATAATATCCACTGTCGTTTTTTATTAGATCCATGCGCGTCTTACCAAACAACACGTAAACTTCAACATCATTAGGCTCTACTTTTAATTGAACTTCAGCCTCAACTAACATCGTGTTTTTATCAAAATTAATTTCTTTAGCTACGATATCTATTAAGTTCTCTTGTTCATCATAAATAGGGTAGTTTGGTCGATAGTTCTGATACATATTTATCTGATTAGATAAAAAGGCCAAGTCATTATTCAAATTTTCTACTCGATTGCCTAATCTATTAATAGTAAATGACTGTATTATCGTAGTTAACCCCAATACTATGATACTAATCATTTGAATAGTCATTACATTCTTGCTCTTGGGTTTAGAGTCTACTCTTGGTTTACTCTCTTCTTTTCCCAACAACTCATTTAATGAAATATTAAAAATTTTACTTAACTCAATTAAATTATTTGAATCAGGCAAACTTAGATCCGATTCCCATTTATAAACTGCCTGTCTAGAGACGCCCAGTTTCTCTCCCAATGCTTCTTGTGACAAGTTCATTTCTTTTCTATGAATACTAATGCGCTCACCAATTGTCATATTAATATCCTCCTGTTACTTTCAATATAAGGGTAATACCCCTTCACCACAATAATATATTGGCTTTCATTATGTAAACTATAGGTTTACAATACCATATTTACTGTAATATTAGTCTATATTGAAGTAATTACTTAGAGATTCAAGAGTGTTTTTGTTGATGGAGTAATGAACCCAGTTCCCTTTCTTCTCTCCAGTTACTAGATCTGCATCCACTAACTGTTTCATATGATAAGACAGGGTGGGTTGTGTAATTTGAAACGCTTCTAATATATCACACGCACATAATGTTTCTTTAGATACCATCTCAACAATCTTCAAACGAGTATCATCGGCTAGTGCTTTGAATATTTTAATATAGTCTATCTTCATTACTTCACTTCCTTCTCAAACAAAGCATTTAGTAGGATATCCGCTGGATATCTATTCTTTCCAACTAATGGATATGTATGAATATGAATGGCAGGATTAAAGTTAAGCTCTAGGACACTATAGTTATCATTGCTTGCTGGTTTGGATATATCATCAATAATAATATCAATACCACTAACAGACACCCCAAAGGCTTTAGCTGCCTTTATCGCAATATCTTTATAGTCCTGATGCGTTTCATCAGTAACATCAACACTATCACCACCAGTACTTATATTAGAGTTCTCACGCAGATACACCACTTCACCCTTAGATGGGATATCATTTAACGTACGACCTTGAAGCTTCAAGAAACTCAATACAAGGTCATCTACCTCTATTACTTCAAGGGGTGTTGTATAGTTCTTACCACGATAGGGATGGGTGTTTTTTTCTGCTATCAACTCAAGTATAGAGTTAATACCATCCCCCACAACATTAGCCGCTCTTCGATGCAATACCCCCACTACCTTTTGATCAATAACCAGAAAGCGATACTCCCTACCTTTTATAAACTCTTCCACCAACACAGTAGAATCCTTCGAGAACGCAAACTCAAAAGCCTGCTTCAACTCATTAGCTTTAGTTCCATCTGGAAAAATTGAAATACCCTCGCCAAAATTAGTAGAATTAGGTTTAATCACAATACTCTTATCCTCATACAAAGACACATCAGGTATCTCAGTGTATACACCACCCTTAGGTACTCTAATACTATGATTACCTAGAATTTGCTTACTTACTGCTTTGTTTTCCATAGCCAATACACTAGCATACCCATCTAAATTAGTCTTAGTAGCCTGCATGATTAATTGCTTTTGATGTGTAATAGGATCCTTTAAGGTAATGAAATTACTTGCTTCATCCAAAACATCAAATGCATACCCACGTTTAATAGCAGCTTGAATCAAAATCTTCGAAGAGAGTTCTAAACTTGGATAACTCGAGAACACAAAAGGATAATCTAAGACCTCTTTTTTAATGGACTTAGCTTGTTCAATATGATAATTAATGAAACCAGTGGCATCATAAGCCTCTTTAAGCTTCGCGACATAACTATTATCAAACGATGCGATTCTTTCCTCAACACTTGAAAAAATCATCTCAGTATCATAAGGAGCAGGGTTATTTCTCACAAAGTCCTTGATAGCACTATGAACTTCCAACATAGATCCACGATAACCTTCAAAGTCCGAAGACATAGCGATTACATCCGCATTATAATTTGCTTTTT
>CAYWUU010000074.1:0-3012 GCA_964461405.1 uncultured Erysipelothrix sp. | reverse complement strand
AATAGCTGCATGATGCAGACCGTCCACCGCATAAAAATCAAAATCAGGTTCAGATACCTTACTTAATATATACATATGAAGATACTTAAGATCTATTGAGTTGACGCCACTTTGATCAAATGGGTAGATATCCAAGAATCTAAGCTCAATATAATCAATGCCACCATCTTTTTTACGTTTCAAGCGCAACGGGGCATAAAGCTCCGACTCCGAGATTATAATACCCTTCTCCACTGATGCACTCACACTCTCATCATACTTATCTAAACTACTATAATCCAAGTAAAAAATATCCTTATTGCGATAGCCACAAATACTATTACGCAATGAGTTCATGCCATCAATGATGCAATCGCCATTCTCTTTCATATTACTCTTATCTACACAACTATGATAATAAGAATTATGAAAGATTGGACTTGCATTAGTTAAATACATAAAGAACCAACGATCCCTTAGAATATACTTAGCGAGTTTGAGATAAAGTTTATTTTTAAACTCATCAAATGAAAGCAAAGACCCTTGGTGCAAATATTTTAGATAACTATCATCCAGCGAAAAATTAAAATGAGTCCCTGAAATAATAGAACGCTCTAGACCATAGCGTTTCAACAAATACTCACGATATGCCACTTTACTTTTATCATTTTGAAAATTAGCTACTGGTATTCTAGAAGCATCTTTAATAATAGGGGGATTACTTTGGTTCCACAACAAATCATCGCCAATATTATTTAAGACTACCGAACTAATATCACGCATCATAGCCACCATCTTATCAATAGAATCACACGGTGGTGTTATCATTTCAATTTGAGCCTCCGCAAAGTCACGCTGAATATAAGGATTTAACTCCCCAAATACTTCGGGATGTGCTTGTTCACTTACAACACCTTGCACATTAACACGCATCGCTTCACGCTCTAAACCAAACTCACCCTTATACATACGATTCACTAGAAAACTCCCCCTTACTCAATATAATACGCATCCAAACATAAAGAACACTACCCTTTAAAATACTAGAAATACTAATACTATACCAAACACCCACTAAGCCAAAATACTGCACCAACCATAACGCCAAAGGAATCCGAAGCGCCGTAAATACAATTGACACAAGCGGCGGAATATAGGTCTTTGACATACCATTAAACGTCCCCACACTCACATACTCCAAACACATAAACACCTGAGACACTCCAATGGCCCGCATATAGCCCACACCCATCGCAATTACATCCGCTTCATCAATAAAAAGATGCATCAATGGCCCAGGGAATAGAATAAAAATCAAAGACGTGATTAAACTAAAGACCACCGCAAACTTAATGGAAATCAAAAAGCCCTTCTTAATACGCCCATACTCACGCGATCCAAAATTCTGACCCACAAAAGCCACCAAAGCCCCCTGAAGCCCCCCAATAGTTACATACGTAAGCGACTCAATCTGAAGCCCAATCTTCTGAGCAGCCAAAGCCTGCGTCCCATACAACACCACAATACGCGCCATATACATTGATATCAACGTAAACAACACACGCTGCGCAGCAACCGGAACCCCAAGCTTTGTGATTTCAAACATTTCACTAAAATGAACCTTCCAACTAAAGCCCCTAAACTCATCACGAAGCGCATAAACCAACAACCCAAACGTCAACAACCGCGCCACATTAGACGCCCAAGCCGCCCCAACCACGCCCAAATTCAACGCAAAGATCAACACAGGGTCCAAGATCGTATTCAACACCAAACCACTCACATTCGCCTTAAAAACCGCCTGAGTTCTCCCTTTACTAGTTAACAACGAAGTAAACGTCAACGAACCAAACAAAAACAAAATACCCCACATAGAAGCCCGCAAATACTCAGCCGACAAACTAACAACCGCCATATCCCTCATCCCATAAAAACGAATCAAAGGATAAGCCATACTATAGACTACCGCAAAGTAAAGAACCCCCAATAAAAACGACAACACAACACTACCACTAAAATACCGCTGCATGGCATCCCAAGCATCCGCACCTACACTCTGAGCATACTTAACCCCCGTACCCACCGTAATTAAAGTAGCCAAAGCACTCGCCAAATTAATATAAAAAGAAGCCGTACCCACCGCACTAACACTCCCACTACCCAATCTACCAATCCACATCATATCAATTAAGCCAAAAGCAATCTGCGAAAAATTAGCCATCACCATCGGCAAAGCCAAACGCACCAAAACACTACTAATTTTATCATGCACCAAACTATATTCTTTATTCATACTAGACCCTTCTATATTGAAATCTATCTATATAGAATTATACACCAGAAATAGGCCCAATACTATCAAATAAAACACAAAATAAAATGCCAGCAGCTAAAGCCCCTAACATTTTAATAAAACAAACCTAATTATAAAACGACGCATCATCAAGATCCACCACATCCACTAAACGCATCCTATCCACCAAAGCATCCACATACTTCTCAAACGACTCAACCGCCCGATATACCCTAGTTTGTTTAGTATCCCCCTAAACTTTCATGAAAGCTTCCAGCGCCTCCCTAATCTCATCCTTATCACGATAACTAGCCCGACGATATAACGCTTCCACCTTACTAATAAACAACTGCGCCTTAGGATTCACATACACCCTCACTTAATAACGCCAACGTCCCCTTCTTCTTTTCAATCCACGCCTTTGAGATATTAGGATTTGTAATTAAAGTCACACTATTACGCTCCAACTTCGACCTAACCTTAACATCCAAAATACCATTAATATCATACGCCAACGTCACATAAATCAAGGGCACCCCCGCTTCATCCCTTTCCACCTTAACACTCTGATTCTCACCAATACTCTTATTCAACGAAGCAAGTGGCGAATCCCCCTGCAATATTCTAAAGTTAATGGCCTCCTGGTTATCTCTATCCGTTGTAAAACTACGCGACTTCACCACCGGAAAAGTCGTATTCTTGGGAATAATCACCCCAAACTCATCCAATTCACTTTACCC
>CAYWUU010000073.1:0-5983 GCA_964461405.1 uncultured Erysipelothrix sp. | reverse complement strand
GATGAGAAGGGTTATGAAACGTTTGTAATCCCAGATGATATTGGGGGGCGTTTCTCTGTAATTACGCCTGTTGGTTTATTGCCAATTGCTGCCGCTGGTATCGATATTGATCAGGTAATGAAGGGTGTTATGGACGCTACGATTCATTTGAATACAGATGACTTAAGTGATAATCCTGCTTATGTATATGCTGTAGCGCGTCGTATTTTGGAAGATATGGGTAAGAAGGCAGAGATGTTAGTATCTTATGAACCGCAATTAGTATTCCTGGCTGAATGGTGGAAGCAGTTATTTGGCGAATCAGAAGGTAAAGAAGATAAGGGTCTTTTACCTACGAGCGTTAACAACTCTACGGATCTTCACTCTATGGGTCAGTTTGTTCAAGAGGGAAGTAAGATATTATTTGAAACTATTATTACCATAGCTAATCCAATGGAGGATATGGAGTTTCCAATGGAAGATGGTGACATCGATCAATTGAATTACTTGGGTGGTAAGAGTTTACATTGGGTTAATCAAAAGGCTTTTGAAGGTACGTTAGAAGCGCACGTTGAAACGGGTAATGTTCCAAATATTATCTTAGAGATTGATAAGATGGATGCTTATAACTTTGGTTATCTCGTTTATTTCTTCTTCAAAGCTTTGGCGATGTCGGTGTATATGCTTGATGTTAATCCCTTTGATCAACCGGGTGTTGAAGTATATAAACGAAATATGTTTAGATTATTGGGTAAAGAATAGAGTTTATTGGAGCAGCTTTGGCTGCTCTTTTCTTTTTGACTTGCTGGATACTTAATGGTAATATGTGGCAAAGAAAGGAGGTATTTATGATGAGAGTTATAAATACGGAGCATGTAATATATAAGTTTGAACAGGGCTTAAAACCCATTGACACTATTAAAGATGGTGAGACCCTAACAATCCATACGAATGATTGTTTCTATCAGCAGGTATTATCTAATCATGATTTAGTGTCCGATATTGATTTTGGGCAAGTGAATCCAGCTACTGGTCCTTTTTATGTTGAGAATGCAGAGGTTGGGGATGTCTTGAAGGTGGAGATTATCGATATTGAAGTTGCTAAGTCTGGTTCGATCGTAGTTTTACCAGGTGGCGGTGCCCTGGGTGATAAAGTAAGTAAGCCCGTTACTAGAATCGTTGAAGTGGTGGATGGTCAAGTTGATTTCTTGGGTCTTAAGAAAGCTATGGATCCAATGATTGGGGTCATTGGTGTTTCTCCTGGTATGGATCAAGAAGGCGTGGTAACTGGGACTCCTGGTAATCATGGTGGCAATATGGATACTACTGATGTAAGAAAAGGAGCAATTGTATACTTTCCCATTAGAGAAAAGGGCGCGATGTTGGCGCTTGGTGATTGTCATGCCATAATGGGCGATGGGGAACTTTGTATTTCTGGATTAGAGGTACAAGCAGATGTTACCATTAAAGTCAGTGTAGTGAAGAATCGTTCTATTAACTGGCCAATCATTGAAAATGATACCGAAGTGATGGTAGTGGCTTCGGGTGTGACATTGGATGAAGCCGTTGTTAGTGCGGGCTATGAAATAACTGAGTTTATAAAGAATGCTCATAATATTATGTGGGAAGAAGCCTATATGTTTAATTCATTATTTGTCGATTATAAGATTTCGCAGGTAGTCAATCCAATGAAGACGGTTAGAGCTGTTGTTAGTAAAGATTTATTACCAATTGAAAGTATTATTAAGTAGTTTAAGTGGGGAAACCCACTTTTTTGCACTCTTTAGTGCAAAAGTTTGATATGGAGGTTAATTTTATATGAACTATAATAAGATTGAAGGGAAGTGTACACATGGAAATTGAAGTTTGCTTAAGTAGCATCGAGGATGTGAAGCGGGCTGAGAAAGCAGGAGCTACGCGTCTTGAATTGACTACAGCTATGGAAGTACTTGGAGTTACGCCTTCTATTTCAAATTATATTATTGCTAGGGAAATTACAGATTTACCAATCCTTGCTTATCTTCGTCCTAGAGCGGGTGGGTTTGTATATTCTGACTTGGAGTATGATGTTATTGTGAGAGATGCCATGAATTTTTATCAACATGGTGCCCGTGATTTTGTAGTTGGTATGCTAACGGACGAACATAAAATTGATTCTGTTCGCCTGAAAGATTTAATGCAACGATTAGGCAGTGAATGTAGCTTTGCTTTTCATAAAGCCTTTGATTATGTAGTTGATTTTGATGAGGCTGCTTTGGAACTCATTGATTTGGGGTTTACGCGAATCCTAACATCAGGAGGTCCCGCAAGTACCTTGGATAATTTAGAAGTAATGAAGCATTTGATTAAAACATATGGTGATCGCATTGAGATAATGCCAGGTGGGGGCATTAATGTTGATAATGTTTCAGAGGTTTTAGAAGCATTAGATCTAAAAAGTATTCATTTATCCGCTAAAATGGTAATTGAGGATGATATGGATTATATTGCGACTGATATTGATCATTTGAAGCGGGTTGTTTCAATCATCAATGCAAAGAAGTGATATAAGATAGGAGGTAATTATGCGAACACGGCATGTTGAGATATTACGAATTATGTTAAACATTCAAGTTGTTGACGTGTCGCGCTTAATGCGCATCTATGATATTTCCAAGCGCACCCTATTCTATGACCTAGAGGAGATTAATCACTATATTTCGCGATTGGGTAAACTAAGAGTTGAACATGAGTCCATCATCCTAGAAGGAGACTTGGATAAGATTGATACCTATGTATCTGAGAATGTCATTGACCCTTTCTATGTGCGTCAAGAAAGACAGGAAAGAATATTGTTGTCAATTCTTGAAGATGAAAATAAATCTTTGGATGATTTTGTGGAGATGTTTGGAGTTGGAAAAACGACGATATTTTCTGATATTGAGTTAATTAGGTCGGAGTTATTGCACGATGGCTTAAGCCTTGAGTACAATAAACGCTATTATGTGGAAGGTTCTGAGTATAAGGTTCGTGATATCTACTTACGTTTGTTGGCACATAAACCCTTTGATTATCGATTGATAAAGGAAGATGTTCTGGAGTTTAATAAGAAATATAACTTGTACTTGTCGGACTATTCTATGTTCTATCTGAGTCAGTTATTGAACCTCATTAAAAGGCGGGGGCAGGCTTCTTTGAGTGATACGCGTTGGTTAGAAATAAAGGGAAGAACGGATGTCGAGGATGTGTGCTTTGATGTAATGGAGTTGATTGAAAATAAAGATGAATCGCAGTATCTGAAGTCTTATATTTTGAGTATATCAACCAGTTCTCATCGTGATGTGTCAAAAATAGTATCATTATATGTAAACGAGTTGTTGACGGAAGTTAAGTTTAAAATGGCCTTGGATGTTAAATGGGATTCTGCATTTATTAACAGTCTTCAAAACCACTTGATTGCTTCGTATTATAGAATCAAATTTGGTTATCCTGCTCTTAATCCCAGTCTTAATGAAATTAGAGTTAAGTATTTCTATTTGTATCTAAATATTAAAACAATTGTGAGGTCCATAGACCATATTAGCGTTTTTCATCAGATGAGAGATGAGGAGATTGGATTTGTGGTCGCTTATATTGGTGGGTATTTGTATGAGTATAGTAGTGATGATTTTGATCATCATCGGGTGATTCTAGTTTGTCCACATGGGCGTGCGGTTGCTCATCATCTTAGTTCTCAAATTGAAAAGTTATTTCCTAATGTTGAGATTATTGGAGCGTATTCTATTAATCAATTGGGAAGCATTGTGGAAAACTATGACACTATTTTGACAACATTGGATTTGCCTTATTATCAAAATGTTATAAAGGTGCACCCAATTTTGTCAGAAGGCGATAAGGAGAAACTTCAGCGTGAGTTTGGGAATATTACTAAACCGAAAGGTAAATTGGAAGATAAGATACTCGAAGCTGTTGGAAAGCATGCGACTATATTAAATAGGGATGAATTAGTTAAAGACATACATGAGTTATTAAAATTTGGAATGATTAAAGAGAGGTATCAACCGATGTTAAATGAGTTAATTACTAAAGAAAGAATTCAAGTAGTGGATTCAATTGGGGATTGGAAAGAAGCTATAGCATTAGCGAGTGTTCCATTGATTAAAGAGAATGTATTTGGGGATGATTATGTTCAAGCGATGATTAACGGGGTGCAGGAGTTTGGCCCATATATTGTCTTGGCCGATGAGTTTGCGTTGCCGCATGCTTCCAGTCAGGGTGATGTGAAGGAGATTGCTATCTCTGTGTTAGTTACTAAGGAAGCTGTGGATATGAAGGGTAAACCCGTTAAGGTGTTCATGGTTTTAGCTACTGTTGATAACGAGAGCCACTTAAAGGCATTGTCAGCCTTATCAGATATTATTGGTAATGATGATGATTTGGCGTTAATTAAAGAGGGCGATGTTGATGTGATTTATAACTTATTAGGAAAAGGGGGTGTATGATGAAAATATTAGCGGTATGTGGCTTTGGTGTTGGATCGTCCATGATCTTGCGGATGTCTATTGAGAAAGTACTTAAGGATTTGGGTATTGAAGGAACAGTTGAAAATACTGATATCTCTTCGGCTCAGGGCACGGATGCTGATTTTGTGTTTACTAGTGAAGAACTCGCTACGCAGTTGCGTAGTACAGTTAAAGCTCCTGTAATTGCGATTAAGCGTTATATGGATAAAGAAGAAGTCAAAGAAAAGTTTCAAGAATATCTATAGATAAAAGAAAGAGGAAAGAAATATGAGTTTTATTATTGAAAACATTATTCAAAACCCGCCTATTCTACTTGGGTTAGTAGCTGCTATTGGTCTTTTAATTCTTAAGAAACCAGTTGCTGAAGTTATTAAAGGCTCTTTGTTAGCTGCTTTTGGTATGATTATTTTAGATCAAGGTGTTGGAATCTTAGTTGGATCAATTTTACCAATTAATACTGCCTTTGGATCAATCGTTGGTGGTGGTGTTACTGAAGGTCTTAACGACGTTACATTTACTGCTGCTTATGGTGGTCAAGTTGGATTAGCTATGTTTATTGGTTTAGGTTTACACTTAGCTATTGCTCGTTTTACACCAATTAAGACTATTTTCTTAACAGGACATATGATTTGGTGGTTCCCATTCATCTTTGTTGCTGCAGGGGTTGAAGGTGGATTAACAGGTACGCCGTTGGTAGCTTTTGGTGCCATCACGTCGGCTCTATACTGGTCAATTATGCCTTGGTTATTACGTAAATATGTTTGGAAGACTACAGGCGATGAGTCCTTTACATTGGGACATCCTACAGGTATTTTGTCATTAGTGTCAGGATGGGTTGCTTCTAAAGTAGGCGATACATCTAAGTCAACTGAAGATCTTAACTTACCAGCTGGATTATCGTTCTTACGTGAAATTTCAATTACTGGTGGTATCGTAATTACTATTATGTTCATCGTAGTTGGATTGATTACTCCGAATTTAGTACCTGAGGGTGGTAACTTGTTTATGTTTGCGCTTCAAAATGGTCTAATGTTTGGTGCGGGTCTGCTAATTATGCTACAAGGGGTGCGTATGTTAATTAACCAAATCATCCCAGCATTCCAAGGAATCTCTGAAAAAGTTGTTCCCGATGCCTTGCCAGCCTTTGACTGTCCAATTATCTTTAACTATAAGCCTAATGCAGTATTAATTGGATTTGTAGTTGCTATGATTACATCAACTATTGCACTAGTTATTGCTAACTCAATGAACTTATTTGGAGTTATGTTAATTCCATTAGTAATTACATCGTTCTTTGAAGTGGGTACAGCTGCTGTAATTGGTGAAGGTAATGGTGGTTTAAGAGGTGCCTTGGTTGGTACGGTCGTAGCGGCTGTATTGATGGTTGGTATCATGGGTATTTCAGTTATTGCTTACCAAAATACAATCTCAAATTGGTTGTTAATCTTTGGTGGAAATGACTTCTCATTCTTTGGTACAATAGCTCGTTGGGTAGCTGAGTT
>CAYWUU010000072.1:0-6053 GCA_964461405.1 uncultured Erysipelothrix sp. | reverse complement strand
CGACTATGTCCTAAAAATACTTAAACATTTGCACCGTTTTGGCGGTGCTTTTGTTTGTGTAGATAAGCAGAGAATGTTTCAATCCTCCCAGGATGATGCATTGAATGTTTCATATTTATTTTGATATATGAATTCTAATTTTAGGCTTTTAAAGATTGCTTCGCTACTGCTTTTCATAAGGAGTTCATTTGTGGCTCAATAATTTCTTAATGTTAAAGACTGATAAGCGCGCGTCAATTTATTTATAAATTCTTTTCCTCTATCATATATATAATATTGACATCGCTATTACTGTAGATATGTCTTTTCCATTCTATAACGTAATTATCAGTGTAAAATATACCAACTAGAGCGAGCTCGCGATTCAAACTGAAATCAAACGACTTAAAGATAAAAATAATATGCTAAAATTATGCGGCGTTTATAAAGCGTGAAAATAAATAAGATTTAAATATATCGCCAAACATCACTCTAACTATATCACTCTAACTATAAGGAAAACCGTAGCGTATTCATAGAAAATAAAGTGAGATGTGGTTCTTCCAAGAATTGCACTGGAACTCTTGGAATAATGTGGTGAGACTGTGCTTCCTGAAAATCACCTTAACCTTCAATGTCATCTAATCACCTACCTTACTTATAGAGATGTCAGATTATACCTAAGCACCTAAATAGATTTGACAACACGCATCCCACGATGGTTCGAAATCCATTCTCATATGAAAAATCGATTGAAATGGATCCACCAATTCAATACTAAGGCAAACTTCCAAAGATAATTCATTCAGATTCCGGATTTCAATATCGACCCTAGACATACCAAGAACTCCTTGAAGACCAAGACTGAAATGAAGATTTTGTTTTATGAGTATCTAATTGATTATGATTCCAGTAAATGAATTCAAACTAAGTTTGGCATGTCACCGAGAAAGCTTGAAGCGAAACTGTTGACGTCATCTAATTTAGCATAGAGAAATCTATTGTAGTTCACAATTTTTAAAATAAATTGACTGAATTATGTGATTTTGAAATGTTGATTAAACTGCATATATATCGCATATTTTGATTTTTCTTTGTGAAAAAAACCCATAATTTAATTAATTTGACATTATTTTCGCAAGTGCTATTATTTAAGAGAATTACGAGGATTGTATCTAATTGAATAATTATCAAATCCTATTATCTTAATTAGAGCGTTCTGTGATAAGGAGGAAGGTATGAGTAAAAGAGTTTTAATTGTTGGCGGTGTTGCTGGTGGAGCATCAGTTGCAACACGTGTTCGTCGATTAGATGAATCTGCAGAAGTAATCATGTTTGAAAAGGGTCCTCACGTATCGTTTTCTAATTGCGCTTTGCCTTTTCATTTAAGTGGTATCGTTGCATCATCCGATGATTTAGTATTAATGACACCTTGGGAGTTTGAACATCAATATAATATTCAAGCGCGTATACATTCTGAAGTTGTTGGAATTAATCGTAATGATAAAACAATTGATGTTAAAAATGTCGTCACTAATGAGATAACAAAAGAAGCATACGATGTGCTGGTATTATCTCCGGGCGCGAATGCGATAATACCAAAAGGCGTCGCAGGTGTAGATTTGAGACATGTCTTTACAGTGAGAAATGTTCCTGATATTGCAAATATCAAAACCCACATTGATGATAATAATGTAGAAGATGTTGTCGTGGTTGGAGCTGGTTTTATTGGACTTGAAGTCGCTGAAAACCTAAAACTTGCAGGCAAGAATGTAACAATTGTCGAGGCCGCAAACCAAGTATTAACATTATTAGATTATGACATGGCACAAACTTTACATAGAGAAATTGTAAATCATGGTGTTAATCTCATAGTTGATGATTGTACAGTCGAAATTACAGAAGATGCTGTAGTGCTTCAATCTGGAAAACGTGTCAAAGCACAAGCAGTCGTTATGGCAATTGGTGTAAAGCCAGAGGTATCTCTTGCGGTAGGTGCAGGTCTTGAAATTGGCGAAACTGGTGGAATTAAAGTAAACCATCATTACCAAACTAATGACCCAAGTATCTATGCTGTAGGGGATGCTATTGAAGTTACACACTTCATTACACAAAAACCTACTCGTCTTACAATGGCAGGTCCAGCACAACGTCAAGCACGTGCAGCTGCTGATCATATGTATGGTAAGACCTACAGAAATAAAGGAATTATTGGTTCATCAGTAGTTCAAGTATTCGATATGAATGCTGCTTCTACAGGACTCAATACTAAAGATTGCAAAGCATTGGGAATTGATCATAGAATTTCCTATGTAATTCCAGGTGATAAAGTTGGATTAATGCCAAATGCAAATCCCCTGTTCTTTAAATTGGTTTATGCATATCCAAGCGGACAAATTCTTGGTGCACAAGCTGTTGGTAAAGGGGCGGTAGACAAGAGAATTGATATCATTGCAACAATGATTACAATGCATGGTAATCTAGCTGACCTTGCTGAATTAGAACTTGCTTATTCACCCATGTATGGAACAGCAAAAGATGTTGTAAACCATGCCGCCTTAGTAGGACTTAACTTGCTAAATGGCGACTACAAACAAGTAGAAGTTTCTGAAGTACGTGGCCTAGTTGAAGGTGGAGCCTTTATTATTGATGCTCGCGAACCCGATGAGTATGAAGAAGGACACTTAATTAATGCCGTTAATATTCCGTTAAGTCAATTTAGAAATCGTTTAGACGAAATCCCGAAAGATAAACCGGTATATGTACACTGTCGTTCAGCGCAACGTAGTTACAACATGACGCGTGCACTAAATCAATTGGGTTATGATGATGTATATAATATCTCAGGTTCTTACTTAGGTATTAGTGAATATGAATGGTATAATGACCAAATTAATGATAGAAAACCTATCGTTACAAAGTATAACTTTAATTAAAGGAGCAAATAATGGAAAAGAAATTTAATACAAACGAATTAATTATTGGTCTAGTTGTATTGGTTGGCTCAATTGCATTTGGGCTGTCTAAATTGGCTTCCGACATGTTGGTATTTAGACTTATTATTGGTATTGGACTTGGTTATGTATTATCAAGGGCGTATACAGGATTTGCCGGAAGTGTGAACCGTGCTTATAATGGCGGTTCTACTAAATTAATGCGTGCTATGGTTATGATGTTCTTTGTAACGGCGGTCGCAGTGGCAGGGTTCTTAGTCTTTAATATTCAAGATGGTGAAGCCATTACTAAATATAACCTTTGGGTAAACCCAATTAACATTGGACTCTTATTGGGTGGATTGCTGTTTGGATTTGGAATGACATTCTCATCATGCTGTGCTTCAGGCGTAATGACAGACTTAGTAACTGACTTACCCAAAGCCTTCATTACACTTATTTTCTTTGCAATTGGTGTATTCGTTGGATTCCCACTTCAAAATACTGCTGATTGGATCAATGTTTCTTGGTTCAATAGTGCAAGTTTTGAAAATGGTGTATTCATGCCTGATTTATTTAAAGGTACTCCATTAAATGGATTCTTAATGTCGGTAGTGGTTACGGGTATACTTTGTTTAATCATTGTAGTTATTTCATACTATTATGAGGCATCAAGAAAACGTAAAGGTACTTACCATGAAGTTCCTTCTGAAAGACTACAAGAATTAGATGCTAAAATTGTGGCTCCAGAAGATTCAAAATCAATGCCAGGATACTTGCTGGATAAGATCTTTGTAAAATCGTGGTCATTAACAACGGGTGCATTCTTATTATCTATCTTATTTATTACAATGTTTGCAGTTACTAAAGCTGGATGGGGAGCTTCTACTCCTTATGGACATTGGGTTGGTAAGGTGTTAACATTATTTGGTGTAAGTGGTGAATCACTTGAAGCTTTTACTCATGTAAAAGCAGAGACATTTACAGCTCCATTCTTAGCTAATGGAACAACAGTTCAAAACATTGGTATCGTAATTGGTGCTTTGGTATTTACACTAACAAGTGGGCAAATGGCTAAAGCAGCTCGTGGATTCTTTAGCTATCCAAAATGGCAATATTTATTATTCATAGTGGGTGGATTCACGATGGGATTTGGAACCCGTTTATCTAACGGATGTAACGTGGGTGCATTATATACTCCAATCGCTAGTTTCTCGGTTGCTGGTTGGGTATTCTTCGCAGTCTTAGTTGTTGGTGGAATCATCGGTAATATTGTTCAAAAGAAAATATTCGATGCAGCCGGTTCTGGTAAATAAATAATTAAACCCTAGGGGGTACAGGCGAAAACTTGTCCCCCTATTTTTAACTAAACGGAGTGTGCGAATGCGAAAAGAAATAAGAGTACATAGATTAATTAGTATAGGAACATGGCTATTTATCATTGCTGTTTGGTTTGTGGTTACAAACTTTGACTTTGTAAATACTCGACTTATACCAACACCGCAACGGGTGTTTCAAACATTTATTTTAATTCTACAAAATGGATACAATGGAATTTCGTTTTTGAAACACTACGCCATGAGTATGGGCCGTATACTTTTAGCGGTAATATTTGCGATTGTAACTGCGATACCTTTAGGCTTACTCAGTGGATATTTTCCAAAGGTTCGAGCTATGGTAGATTCAATCGTAAACTTTTATAGACCCATTCCCCCTATGGCGTATTATGTTTTACTAATTATATGGTTGGGAATTGATGAAGAATCTAAAGTTATGTTATTATTTCTAGCAGCTTTTGCTCCGATATATATTGCGTGTTCCTCTGCAGTAGGAAGCGTACGCAGCGAATACATTCTTAGTGCCCAATCTTTAGGGGCCACTGAGGGCCAAGTTTTCTTTAAAATAATTTTACCTGCTTGTGTTCCAGAAATATTTATTGGATTAAGAACGGCAGTAGGAGTGTGCTACACTACGCTTGTATCATCTGAAATGATTGCTGCAACCATGGGAATTGGTTGGATGGCCATGGATGCCTACAATTATCTAAAGGTAGATGTGGTATTCATTGTTATAATAGTTATGGGAATTACAGGTATTATCATCGATGAACTCTTAAAATTACTAGGAAGAAAATTAGTATATTGGACAGAGTAGTGAGGAGCAGTAACATGAAAAAAATAACAGTTATTTTAACGATCTTTCTATTGTTAGTAGGATGTAATGGTGATGAAGGAACCTCTGATAAACCAAGTAAAGTAAAGATTGGTATTATCCGTGTTCCCAATGATACTGCTGTTGCAATTCAACAAAAATATTTTGATGCGTATTTTATGGATAAAGGTATTGAAACAGAGTTCATTTTCTTTGATTCAGGAGTCTCGGCTAACCAAGCTTTTGCCTCAGGTAGTATCGACTTTGCGGAAATGGGATTCACAAATGGCGTTGTTGCACTCGCAAATGAACTTCCGGTAAAATTAATTTGGATCCATGAAGTTCTGGGTACCAATGAATCACTTGTAGTTAGAGATAAATCAATCAGTAGTGTGAAGGAACTTAAAGGTAAGAAAGTTGCTACCATATTTAGTTCAACATCACACCTAAGTTTATTAAAAGCGCTTGAAATGAATGGAATGAGCGAGAAAGACGTTACGCTACTAAATATGGAGACGGCTTCTATTGTTTCGGCATGGGATCGTGGTGATATTGATGCAGCGTATACATGGGAACCTACGCTTTCGCATATCAAAGATGAAGGTAAGACACTTGTAACGAGTGAAGACCTTGCGAAAGATGGAATTATGACGACTAACATTCGTTTAGTGCACGAAGACTTTGCAGATAAATATCCCGATTTAGTGGTTGATTTTATTCGTGCGATCACAAAAGCAGGTGATTTATATCGTAGCAATCCTAATGAAGCGATTAAAGCAGCTGCAGAAAACATTGGGATCTCCTTTGAAGATGCAAAAACACAAATAGAAGGAACACGTTGGTTAACACCGCAAGAAGAAATATCTTCAGACTATATGGGCGATAACGGCGATTTCTTAAAGATGTTCTTATCTACTTCTGAGTATTGGTATGCACAAGGGTTTACATCTCGTGTTCCAAGCGAACAAGAAATTCGTGACTTTATTGATA
>CAYWUU010000071.1:0-6072 GCA_964461405.1 uncultured Erysipelothrix sp. | reverse complement strand
TAATGAATAGGACTTTTCTAATAAAGTGTCCAGCGTCATTACTTTTTGATCAAGAAACTCTTGCCTAAGGGTAATAATACGGTCGTCTACCGATAACTCCACTCTTTGAATGGATACATCCATGGGATTCGCTATCTTATAGCGCTTCATAACCTTATTCATTGCACTGATAAGATCATAGACAGACTGATCATAGGTACTGTCTTTTTCAAGATTACTCTTTAGATTTTTAAACAACTCCCGAGATAAAGGTTTACTATACTGTAAAACCCTTTCATTAAAACGGTCATTTAACGTCATGCTAACTTCCTTAAAACGCTGATACTCAATAAGACGCCGTACTAAGTTAGCTTCATCTTCTTCTAAATCAGCCACTTCAAGTTCGCTCTTCTCACGGGGCAATAAACGTTTACTTTTATACTCAATAAGACCCGCCAATTCACTGATATACTCACTGGCTATCTCCAACTTACTCTCTTCCACCCCTTCTAAAAAGGCTATATATTGATTCGCAAGTTCAAGTATATTTAAGTCAAAAAGATCAAGTTTTTTATCCTTGATCAAATGTAACATTAAGTCTAAGGGTCCGCTAAATTGCTCTAAACTAATCTCAAATTTCATATCTCTCACCCAAGGTTAGATTATAGCACATTTTCAATTAACTTTTGCGCCTCTATTTTATGACTTGCAATAACAAGGGCTTGCTTAAATTCATCAATATGACTTTGAGTGATTGGATTAGAACTATAAAGGGTACCCAATACGTCTTGTTTGGATACTTTATCCGCAATTTTCTTGTTTAATACAATCCCAGCTTTCATATCAACAACATCATCCACACTGCTGCGACCAGCCCCTAAGTGAAGCGAAGTCATCCCAAGTTTAAGCGCATCCATATCTTCAATATAGCCCTCTACAGCACTTAATACCTCAACCTTATATTTCGCATCAATAAATGCATCCAAATCATCTAAGAACGAAACATCCCCATTTTGAGCTTTAATCCATTGCACAAACTTCTCATAAGCCAGACCCGATTCTAAGGCATGCTTTGCCATTTCATAACCGGCTTCATAACTATCAGCTTGATTGCCATGCCATAACATATAGGCACTCGCTACCAAACATAACTCCGTTAAGTCCTCAGGTCCCTGGTTCTTAAGTGTTTTAACACTCTCATACACTTCTAAGGCATTACCAATATAATACCCCAATGGTTGGTTCATATTTGTTAACATCGCATTGACATCGCGACCCAAATGTTCGCCAATAGAGATCATTGACTTCGCCAATGCCTCAGCCTCTTGGGGTGTTTTCATAAACGCACCCTCACCAAACTTAACGTCCAGCGTAATTGAATCGGCCCCTCCGGCAATCTTCTTAGACATTACAGAAGACGCAATTAAAGGCAATGAATTAACGGTACCCGTCACATCCCTTAAAGCATATAAGACCTTGTCTGCATAAACAAGATTTCCTGTTTGACCCACTATTGCAATATTTATAGCATTAACTTGATCGATAAACTCTTGATTACTTAAGAAAACATTAAAACCCTTGATTGACTCCAACTTATCTAAGGTTCCCCCTGTATGACCTAAACCACGGCCGCTCATTTTAGCAACTTTACCGCCACAGCTTGCCACAATAGGACCAATAATCATTGACGTTTTATCACCAACACCACCAGTTGAGTGCTTATCAACCTTCTTACCAATAATAGACGACAGATCAATAACATCCCCAGAGTGCACCATGGCTTGTGTTAAATTAGCTGTTTCAACTTGATCCATCCCTTTTAAAACAATCGCCATTAACAGTGCAGATGTTTGATAATCGGGAATACTATTATCCGTAACACCCGCTATCCAAAAATCAATTTCTTCTTTAGTTAGTGACAAACCATCCCGTTTTTTCTCAATAATTTCAACTATTCGCATTCTATTACCTTCTTTCATATATTATATGTGTAAAATGATCATACTCAATTCGACTCACAATTTCAAATTCGTTAATACTAAAATCAGGGAAAAATGTATCGCCTATAATATCATTATCTTTAATATAAGATAGCACTAAGCGGTCTGCAAAAGGCAGGGCTTGTTTATAAATCTCGCCCCCCCCTGCAACCACCAATTCATCTTCCCTATGAGTCTTTAAATACTGCTCCAAATTATCAATGTCTGACAGATTTTTATCCCGACTCACAATCAAGATATTACGTCCCCTTAGTTTAACCGGTAAACCCTCGTAGGTCTTTCGCCCCATAATCAAAGTCTTACCCATTGTGTATTCCTTAAATAACTTCAAATCTTCTGGAACATGCCAAGGCATAGTCCCATCCAATCCAAGCGTTCCATATTTATTCATGGCAGCAATAATACTAATCACTAGATGGCTACCTTGCCCTTAAGGGTGGGATGTGGATCATAGCCCACGATTTCAAAGTCCTCAAACTTAAAGTCATCAATTTCTTTTTGATCCCCATGTATTATCAACTTAGGTAAAGCCCTAAGTTCTCTTGATATTTGCGTATTAATCACATCGAAATGGTTCGTATAGATATGAGCATCTCCAAGTGTATGCACAAAATCACCCACTTCCAAATCAGTGATTTTAGCCACCATATGAAGCAAAAGAGCGTAAGACGCAATGTTAAAAGGAACGCCTAAAAATATATCTGCACTACGCTGATATAGTTGTAAAGAAAGGGTTCCCTTATCACTAACATAAAATTGCATAAAAGCATGGCAGGGAGGTAATGCCATATCTTCCAACTCCGCTGGATTCCATGCGCTTAAAATAATACGACGGGATTCTGGATTATTACGGATGGTGTCTACAACAGTTTGAAGCTGGTCCACACCATTGAAGTTACGCCACTGTTTTCCATAAACAGGTCCTAAATTACCGTATTTCTGTGCGAAATCATTATCGCTTTCAATACGACTCACAAACGCTTCTAGCGTTTCACCCTTAAAATCTATCGACTTCTTAAACTTCTCATAAGGCCACTCATTCCAAATTCTAACCTTGTTTTGAACCAACCACTGAATATTAGTATCCCCACTAATAAACCACAGTAATTCCTTAGCTAAAGAAGGAAAGTGTACCTTCTTAGTAGTGAGTAGTGGAAAACCCTCTTGAAGATTAAAACGCATTTGATACCCAAAGACACTCTTAGTCCCAGTACCAGTACGATCCATGCGATCTTCCCCAAACTCCATAACGTGCTTACATAAATCTAAGTATACTTTCATTTTATCACCTAGTTATATTATACACGCTAACCCCCTAACAAGCACTAAAAATTAACCATATGATTACTTAAGTCCTCAACGACCTCAGCAATGAAACGAAACGATCCTTGAAATGGTTCAATTCTACCACGCACGCAGATTAAATCCCCTACTTTCAATGAATCAATAAATTGTGAAGATAAACCCTTCCACCCTATTATTGGAAATAGATCCATCTCCTCTATCAAATCCGGACGCAAAAAATTAGGTTTACTGCTGACCCAAAATTGCGCATACAGTTTTGATGTACTATTCTCAATTCTCTCTGGAGCACCATGATAGTGCCCTACAATATGGAAAGAATTCAATTCTATTACCTCTTTCTAAATTATTTTCCATATCCAGAAATCCCATAGTACAATTATAGCTCAACCGGGTTCATCTTTGTGAATGTTTTATTAAAGTTTCGTAAGATTTTCATATAAGCGCAAATGTCTTCATATTTTAAGTTTCTCACTTCATCTAAATAGTCATAATAGTTCTCTTTTTTAAAGTGAGCACTCATTAAATTAATCGCATAGCCATCGTATTGCGCTAGCGACAAAATGATTTGCCCATAATGACGGTTCTTAAGTTGCTTAAAATCCGCTTCATTTACTTGAAGATGCGCCATCTTATTATCAATTAACGCCGCGAACGCATCTGACTTATAGCCGTCATTAAAGAAGAAAATAACCCCAAAACCTTCCCTTAAATCAACATGATAGCTGAAGTCCTCAGAAATGATATCCTCATCTAAATACGTTTGAAATTCATCATCAAACTCACTAAAGTTTAGTTCCAAGATAATACGTGTCATAAAACTATCCAGTAACGCATTATTATTTCGATACTCAAACTTATAGGCCACGCTATATTTAGGAATCACTACCGGGAAATTATACTCAAGAGAATCATGTACTACATTGAGGGCTTCTTCCGCAAAAATATTTACGATTTCATGAGAACTTTGAGTAATATCGTTGGCTTCAATCCATGATTTAACGATAGTAGGATCCTCTTTACTAATCACTACCAAACACATATTTGATGGTTGATAATTGAGCGCATAAGCCGTCTGTAAATCTTCTAAAGTTGTGTTCTTTACACTTTCTTCAGTACCGGCTATATCATATTTAAGCGGATACGTATTATATACATTACGATAGGTTGAATATAAAAGATTAAAGTCTGGATTATTATCATACATCTTCAACTCTTCGATAATAATACCCTTTTCCTTTTCCACTGAGGATTCATTAATCTTTAGTCTATTCACAAATTTTAATAATAGATTAAGCGGTTCTTTTATATCCATAGTGGTACTAAAATAATATACCGTATTTTCAAACGAAGTGAACGCATTCGCATTGGCCCCTAATTTCGCAAACTGCGAAAGAATGTCCCCTTCTTCATCTTCGAACAACTTATGTTCCAGAAAATGAGCCAATCCCTGTTTATGATTATATACCCGCCCCTTAACCTCTTGTTTAAGATTTAAGGAGCCAAAGTTAGTACCATAAGCCACTAAAGACCTATCAAACCCCGGTTTATGAACTAGCATAACAGTCAAACCTTCTTTAGTCTTGAATGTATAGGCTTCTTCGTTAAATTGATTATTAATTAATTTCATACTGACACTCCTTTATAGATAAATGTAAATGGTTTGCCAATGTGATTTAGGACTTCAAGAATTTCCGTCTCACTCACACGACTAAACTTATCCAACATAGTGGCTTCATTATCATTTAATTGTAGGCGGTTATTTCTAAAACTCAAATCCAATAAACCACGCGTTGTCTCTTTAGTTCCCTTAATACGATTATATAGATATTGCTTTGTGGATGGTAAATCAAAGTTACCCTTCTTTATTTCATCAAATTGCTGCGCAATCAAAGAAACAACTCTAGCTTCACTTTCTACCTTAACACTACTTCCAATATAAAATAATCCATCATATATTAACTGCGAAGCGTAAATGCTATAGCAAAGGCTCTCTTTTTCACGAATATTTTGAAAGAGAAGCGAAGACGGACTTTGTCCAAGAATCGCCAATAACGTAAGATAGGGATAATAAAGACGATGATGGGGGTCTATTAAGACAGGATACACTTGAACTATCTCCGATTGATTGGAGGCATTCGCTTGCGTAATAGTCCTGCTTTCTATCACGGTTTTCGTTAACGATTGATAGTGTGTTGATTCATCAAAATCTTTAATATCCAACTTTTGAACATCACCAGCTACATAGATTTCCTTGCGAAATGTATTTAAGCATAATTGATGAAAGTCTACCATGTCCGCAACAGTTACTTCATCATAATCTGTGGTATACCCAAAGACATTTAAACCAAAAGTTTGGTTTTCACCCGCCATTTCAAAAGCCTTAAAAATCGCATAACTATTTGGTTTTTCATTGATTCTAATTAAATTTTGTTTAGAGTTTTTAGCGGCTTCCTTAACAGTATTTTCATTAATTAAAGGCTCCCTTAACATCATCATGAGTGTATCCAAGTACATTTGATGCAAAGGTTCATCCACAAAACGCTCATTAATGCCAACGCATTGAAGTTCAATGACTTGAGTAGCGCCAACACTATAAGTACTGCTTCTAAAACGAGCCCCATATAAATCATCCATCAGCTTCGTCATAGATTTCTTCGTTGGATAACTCACCAAACGATCATCAAACAACTCCACCATGATATTAGCTAATGATACATACTCTCTTTGGAGCGGAAAAATAATTCGCAACGAGATATTTATATCATTGAATTTAGCATCTTTTATAATT
>CAYWUU010000070.1:0-6123 GCA_964461405.1 uncultured Erysipelothrix sp. | reverse complement strand
GCTTATGCAGAAGAAACTTAAGAATATTTTAGTTGATTTAGGACTATTGGTGATTGTTTTTTTTATTATGTTTCTTTTTCATGCAGTTTTTATAGCTGGGCCACTGCGAGCCCAAGAGTACGAACAAGAATTATTTGTGGATGCCTTTGCGCAACTTTATGACTTAGAGAATATTAAGATTATGAATCGATTCGCATTGGATGAGATTTATTATGTGGTTCGTGATGATACATCACTGTATGCGTTTAATGGAGCGTATACTAAAGTATATAAAGAAAACTATGTTAGTTTGGATAAGGTATATAGTTTAGCCAGTGAACTTGGTTTTAATAAATCGCAAGTAAAGTATGGTGTCTTTGGTGATACTATCGTCTTTAGTTTAGAAAAAAGCGATCGCATTGTTATGGTCGATATGGATAACTTAGAAATCGTATTTGAATAGGGGTGCTAATATGTTTTGGGAAAAGCGTTATTTTAATTCGCATGACTGGATCATGGAAAACTTAGGTGTTCTGGGTTTTAGTAGTGAGCAGGCCTTGGTTGTATTGATGATTGATTTCTTGAATCGCCATAGGTTGCCCATTGTTCCAGTGGAATTAGCAAAGCGAACGGGATTGTCGGATAGTAAGATTGATGATATTATTCAAAGTCTTGTGCGTATGGGTATTTTGAAGATTACGCCATCAGTAGATGGGTTTCTATTTAATATTGATGCCATTTATCAAGATAATATTCGTTATGAATATGTTGATCAGGATATTTTTGGTGTTTTTGAGTCGAGTTTGTCGCGCCCTTTATCGCAACGCGAAGTGGAGCGTCTTAACAGTTGGCTTAGTATTTATAGCCAAGATGAAGTCATTGCGGCCCTTCGTATAGCGATTGGGGTTAATAAGGTGAGTTTTGCGTATATTAATACGATTCTTGTTAATAATAGAAAAGAGAAAACCCATGAGTAGTGATGAGATTCTAAACATATTGGAACATGAGTTTCCCAATGCTCAGGCTGAGTTAGACCATAGGAATGTATTTGAGTTATTAATAGCTGTTATTCTGTCTGCTCAGGCAACGGATGTATCGGTTAATAAAGCTACGCCTGCCTTGTTTAAGGCTTATCCGGATGCTTCTGCTTTATCTAAGGCTAAGGTTAAGGATGTGGAAGGTTATTTGAAGACATTGGGGCTTTATCGTAATAAGGCGCGCTTTATTGTAGATACAGCAACCATGTTGGTGGAAGACTTTGAGAGTCAGGTTCCCAGTGATCGTGAAAGTTTAATGCGCTTACCAGGTGTGGGACGAAAGACGGCGAATGTAGTAATGGCAGTGGGATTTGATATCCCTGCTATTGCGGTAGATACGCATGTGGATCGGGTTGCGAAGCGTTTGGGATGGGCCAAGGATTCGGATTCGGTTTTAGAAGTTGAAAAAAAGATAATGAATAAACTTGATCCAAAGGATTGGGGTCGAGCCCATCATCTGCTTCTTTTACTGGGTAGATACCACTCGACAGCGCGTAATAAAGAAAATATATATGATACTTTGAATCGGTTGAAGGAGAAGCATGGATTATGAAAAATATTAGACTAGAAGAATTAGCGACTTGGATTCATGCTGAGTATAAAGGTCAAGGAAATATTAGTGGTATTAAAGTGGATGCTCGCTTAATTGAACCGGGTGATGTTTTTGTTTGTCTTAGAGGTGAGCGCGTAGACGGACACGATTATGCAAGGGATGCCCTCCATAAAGGAGCTATTGGCTTAGTGGTCGATCATTATCTTGATATCGATATACCGCAAATATTGGTACAGGATACTTTAGAAGCACTTTATGATTTAGCGAAGGTATATCGAAGTAAGTTAGATGCTTTCTTTATTGGCGTTACTGGTAGTAATGGAAAAACATCAACGAAAGATATGTTTAAAAGTATATTGTCTTTAGTAGAAAAGACCCATGTTACCTTTAGTAATCAAAATACAGAGATTGGTACGTGTTTGAACTTGTTTCAAATGGATTATGATACAAAGTATGGTGTCTTTGAGATGGGTCTTGATAAAGTAGGGGAAATCAGCGCGATGGCCAATCTTGTTAAACCTGATATAGCTATGGTTATGAGTATTGCGCCGACGCATATTGTCAACTTTAAAGATGAGTTGCATATTGCGCAAGAGAAACTCGAAATCTTTAAGTATACTGAAAATAGTAAGTGTTTTTATCAAGGTGATTTTGAGTTGTTGCGTTCCTTGGATCAAGGCTATCGTACGTTTGGATTTGATCAATCCAATGAATATATAGCTAGTGATGTGGTAATGCATAATGATGGCATTAGCTTTAAGGTCAATGGTGATGATTATGAGTGTAATTTACTAGGCGTTCATCAAGCCAGTAATGCGGCGGGCGTTATTGGGGTATTGGAAACTATGGGCGTTGATGCCATGAGTATTAAGGAAGGTTTAAAGCATGTCTCCCTAACAAGCCTTCGTACGGAGATTTTGCAGCATCATGAAAGTTTGATTTTATTGGATGCGTATAAATCAAATCCAGATAGTACTACGTATGCTATAGATATTTTGGAAACCTATGATTACGAAGGCAAGAAGGCTGTTATCTTGAGTGATATGGTGGAGTTGGGGGAGCATTCTTTAGCCTCTCATATCAAAATCTTAGAAGTTTTAGCTGCCAGTTGTGTTGATACTGTGGTTTTGATGGGCTTGGAGTTTAAAAAGGCCCTTGCGTTTGTTGATTTAGGTGAGAAAACGATAATTTCTGTGGATGATTATCAAGCTTTAGTACCTATTGCGCTTGATTTATTTGCGCGTCCGTATATGATATTGATTAAAGGTTCTAGAAGTTATGCTCTAGAGCGCTTATTGAAAGAGGATTCGTTATGAAAAAGAAAATAGCACTTATTTTTGGTTCTATAAACAATGAACATGATATTTCGGTGGCTTCAGCAGCCAGTGTTTTTGAATATTTTCCCTATGATTTATACGATATGGTCCCGATCTATATTGCTAAAACTGGAGTTTGGTATACAGGTAATTACTCCCTTGAGGCGATGAAGACTAATACCTTGAATGGTGAGAAACACAGTGAATTATGGTTGAAATTTGACCCTACTAATCCTGGGTTTATTAAAGCAGATGATCATTCTTTTGTGAAAGTAGACGGGGCTTTTATTATGTTGCATGGTCGCATGGGTGAGGGAGGCGAGATTCAGGGTTTATTGAATAGTGCTAATATTCCATTTACGGGCTGTGATACTTTGTCGGCGGCAGTTTGCATGGATAAGTATTTTACGCATATTATTTGTGAGTCGATTGGTATTCCAATGGCACCCTTTAAGTTCTTAACAAAAGATACCGCCTATGATCCTAGTGATTTTGAGTATCCTTTGATTGTGAAGCCAACGCGTGAAGGATCCTCGTATGGTGTTACTTATGTTGAAAGTGCTGATAAGTTAGTAGAGGCTGTGAATACGGTCTTCACCTTTGATGATCGTATCTTAATTGAAGGCTATATCAAGGGAACTGAAGTTGGAATCGGGATTTTAAAGACTAAGCATGAATATATTATTGGTGATATGGATCAAGTGAATGTAAGTGGCGATATTTTTGATTTTCAAGAGAAATATCATCCCCATGCTACTGAAACATTACGTGTAAGTGAGTTTCCTATGGAAGTTCAGGAGCAAGTTAAAGCGTATTCGCGCCAAATCTTTGAGGTTTTAGATGCCCGATTGTTTGGTCGTTTGGATTTCTTTATTGATAAGGATCATAATATTTTCTTTAATGAAATTAATACTATTCCAGGTTTTACCAGTACATCGCGTTATCCTAATATGATTGATACACAGGGTATTGATTATCCTAATCTTATTCTTAAGATGATTGAGGATATTTTATGAAAGAGAATACTAATGTGTATGTGAATGAGCGTAATATCTTAGAAAACTATAATTTATTACGTACGATAGTGAAACCGGAAACTAAGGTCATGGCGGTTATTAAAGCCAATGGCTATGGCTTGGGTTTAGTGGAAGTTGCTAAGTCGTGTGAGAAGCTGGGTATTGATGTTTTATGTGTCTTGGATATTCCTCAAGCTATTGCCTTGAGAAACTCAGGTATAAATACGCCAATTCTATTATTGGGGTCTACGTTATTGTCGGAGTTGTCCTTGCTTATTGAATATGATTTAATGCAGATGATTCCTGATTTGGAATATGCTAAGGCTATGGATTCTTATGGTTTTGAGCATGGTGTGAAGATTAAGGGTCATATTAAAGTGAATACTGGTCTTAATCGACTGGGTATGAGCGATTACAGTGATATTAGAGCGTGTTATGATCTTGAGAACATAAATGTATGTGGGATTTATTCGCACTTTGTACAAGCTCAAAACGGTTCTGAGGATGCCTTATCATTCTCTAATCTTCAAATTGAAATGTTTAAAAACATTTTAGATCAATTAGCAAACGATTCCATTGATGTGGGCATGACCCATATGCAAAACAGTCCCTCTGTTTTACAATTTGGTGATTTGGGATTTGATGCTGTGCGCGTAGGAATGATTCTCTTTGGGTTATTTCACCCCGAACAAAAACAAGAAGCGATGGCCTTGGGATTTAAAGAGACCCTTAAAATGAGTACACATATTGCTCAGATTAGAATGATTGCGCAAGGCGAGAGTATTGGATATGGCCGTAGTTTCATGGCAACTAAACCCATGAAAATAGCTACAATTGCCTCGGGTTATTGTGATGGAATCATGAAGTCCTTATCCTTAGCAGGGGGCAGTGTTGTGGTAAGGGATACCCTTTGCCCAATCTTAGGGGATATTGCGATGTCCCAATTTATGATTGATGTCACGGATCTATCCTGTGAACGTGAAGATGAAGTCATTTTCTTTGGTCATGACTTGATAAATATTTATGATTATATAAGCTATACAGGGCAGTCGATTAATGAACTCATTAGCCATCTGCGCTATAGCTTACCACGAATCTATCAAAACTTAATCTAACAAGATACTTAGTTCGTATCTTGTTTTTTTTTAGTCACTTTTGTGTCATGATAATGTATTCACGTTGTTTCATTTAACGATTACCGTTAAATAGTTTATGTTATTATATGAAAATTTATGAAAATAAGCTTTACAAGGTTATATAGAATGTATCTTAGTTTTCTTTCATTTATACTTTATTTATGCGAAAAGAAAGGGACCCATTATGACATATCCAAAGTTAATAACAAAAAGAGATGGCCAAGCTGTTGAGTTCTCAATTGAGAAAATCAAGATAGCTATTTCTAAAGCCGGCGAATCCACTAAAGAATTCGGAATCGATGTGGCTGAAAAACTAACCCAACAAACTCTAGATATTATTGAAAAGAATAACGACTATCAAAATTTGACAGTTGAAAAGGTACAAGACTATGTAGAGGAGGCTCTTTTATACTCTGAGTATAAAGCTACAGCTAAAGCCTATATTATTTACCGTGAACTTAGAAGCCAAGCGCGTAGACGCGATCTATTTGCGTTTAGACTCAATCTAAAGCCCTATGAGTATCCTGAGTTAGAAGAATATAAGGAAGCAATTCAGCATTCATATTGGTTGCATACGGAGTTCAATTATACCTCTGATATTCATGACTTTAAAGTAAATGTTAACGATGTAGAAAGAAGTGCTATTAAGAATGCCATGCTAGCGATTGCTCAAGTTGAAGTGGCTGTTAAGACCTTCTGGGGGGACCTATATCATCGTATGCCTAAGCCAGAGATTGGTTCGGTAGGTTATACGTTTGCGGAAAGTGAAGTACGACACCACGATGCATACTCTCATTTACTTGAGATTCTAGGTTTAAATCATGAATTTGAGAAAATCAGAGAGATACCAGCCCTTAACCAACGCGTTGACTATTTAACTAAGAGTTCAGTATTAGCGCGAACAGAGAGCAATCGCGACTATACGCTTTCAGTATTGCTATTCTCGTTGTTTATTGAACACGTATCATTATTTTCTCAGTTCCTCATTATTATGTCTTTTAATAAATATAGAAATTTATTTAAGGGGATGAGTAATGCGATTGAAGCGACCTCTAAAGAGGAGCAATTGCATGGGTTATTTGGTAT
>CAYWUU010000069.1:0-6150 GCA_964461405.1 uncultured Erysipelothrix sp. | reverse complement strand
CATACCCCGATAAAATAACCCCGATTACCACAAGTAATGCAACCACTAATCCTCCAATCTTAAAATCTAAATTCAATGGCATACTTTCCTCCTACTAGCATGTTGATATGCATTTATATCTCAATTATATCAATTATTAATTATATAGTGGAGAAAATATTGAAATATCCTAATCATTAAATGTAAGAATATAAAAAAATAACACGGTGTGTAGATTAAGCGGTGTACAAGAGTATTCACATGATAGCTTTAATGGCGTCTTTACTTGGGTAGATGTAAAATGCTTCTATTGCTGATAAGCATTATTCTTAGATTATGAAGACTCGTATGTATAATTGTGTTTCAATAGTATGGTGGATTGAGAGAGATTTATTAAAAGCCTTTTCTCACGATCGGATGCTCTATTTTGATAATAAGCTCATAGTTTAATATAATTGACGTGATACAAAGTATAGATATATTTCTATGATTTTTATAAGGATAACGCGCTTTAGTTGGATGTAACCGCATACCGTTGTATAATTAGAGTTGAACTGAAGAAAACTGCCTAATTAGTGGATGAATGGGCTTATTTTCACATGGATATAGTATTAAATCTATTGTAAAATGATAGCCGATTTGTTATTATCAACTAGTATAGAAACACGGTCAAACTCTTATGTTTGAGGTTAGTCTCTTCAGGGCGGGAGAGACACTTCAGGGATAAGTTTTTTTTGTTTCTAAAAGGTGGTGAAATATGCGGTTAGAAAAGATATACATGTTTTTAATGGTTTTGGGTATCCCCGTTGCGTTTGTTGATTTTGCGAATGGCCTGGGTTGGATAGTAGGGCAGCTAGTGATGATTGCACTAGTTTTTGCAAGGGAATCGTTTTATGATAAGGTTCTAGTAAGTGCATCCTTTAGAATGAAACAGTATTTCTCTTATGTGTTCTTCACAGTGATGCTGATTAGTTTGCCATTGTTGGCATCGTTTCTATATAGTAATATCTTAAGTCCAATGGGTATCTTCTTAGCATATTTTATGGATCGAATATTACTGTTTGTGATGAACATTTTTGTAAAGGATGTGAAGCGGAATGCAAACTGAAGTATATTCAATAATATTTATTAGTCTTTTGATGATAGGTTATATTATGCTTACGCATAATCGACTGCTTATGTATGAAGAAGGTACTAAACCTAAAGGGCTAGTAGTCTTGGCAATAGCTTATGTTGAAGCGATGTTGTCTATTACAGTTCCGGTTATGGGTAAGAAACGTGGACGTGCTATGGCCGCTTATGTGGGTACGATCTTCATGTATATATTATTGTCAAATTGGGCAGGGTTGTTTGGTATTAAGAACCCAACCGCTAATTTTAGTGTGACACTTGCGCTGGCTTTAATTACCTGGATGGGAATTCAGTATACAAAGATTCGTGAGAATGGTGTCAAAGGCTATGTGATGGGTTTCTTTGAGCCCTTTCCTTTCTTTGTGATACCAAATATATTTTCAATGTTTGCGCCGCTCATTAGTCTCTCATTGCGTATGTTTGGTAATGTACTATCTGGTACAATTATAATGAGTATGTTCTACTCATTTACAAGTTGGCTCAGTGGGAATATCCCACTAGTTGGCGGCTTTGATTTTATGGGTGTAGTTTTGGCCCCGTGGCTTCATCTGTATTTTGATATTTTCTCGGGGTTTTTACAGGCATTTTTATTTATTTCACTTACCACAATTTTTATTGGAATCGAATATAAGGAGGATTTAAACAATGGATAACGTAAGTATTGGAGCAGGATTGGTTGCGATTGCAGCAGCTTTATCAGTAATGACAGGTATTTTCTCGACAATTGGACAAGGGTATGCGGCTGCAAAGGCAGTTGAAGCAGTGGGTAAAAACCCTGAAGCGAATAACGAAATCAGAACTATGTTGATGTTAGGGGCAGGTATTGCAGAAACTGCTGCTATCTATGGGATGTTAATCGCATTCTTATTAATCTTTAAGTTATAAAAAAGAATGGAGTGTGAAAGATGTTTGATATTTCAGAACAACTTTTTCCAAATCTCATAACGATACTCGTACAGCTGTGTGCTACAGGTGTAATCTTTATTATGTATAAAAAATATTTGCATCAGATAGTTTTGGATTTTATTGATAAGAAAGCCGATGCATTTCAGAAGGAATATATTGAACTTGAATCCATTAAGTTGGAACAAGTTGAAGAACGTAATCGACTAGAAGCGGAAAAAGAGGAACAAGTTAACCTTTATAACGAGCAGAAGGCGCGTTTAATTGTTGAGTTGGAGGCGCAAAGAGAGCGTCTAATTAAGGAAGCACAAGAGGATGCTCGAGCTTTAAAGGATCAAGCATCCTTATCAATTGAAAAAGAACGCATTGCGATGCTACGTAGTGTTGAACAAGATATTATTGATGTTTCATCGTTGATGGTCGAGAAAGTTTTAGATGGGTATACTTTTGATGAAGATCAAATAATCGACGCGTTGAAGAAGGAAATGGAAAATACGCATGCAAGGTCATGAGTATTATGCGCATGCTTTTTATCAAGTCAGTAGCGATAAGTTAGCATCCTATCAGGAACTGCGTATGATTAGTTTGCTTTTTGAAACATACCCTAAGTTATTGAGTACACTTTTGTTTGATGCATCAAAGATAAGTGAGTTAGAAACTTGGTTTTTTGCGGACGTTTCCAAAAAAACGGCCAGCTTTATTAGAATCTTGGTTGAAGATGGAATTATCGATCAAGTAATGCGTATTGAAAAAGCTGTATGTGATTTACTGATTATCGATGAGATGTGGGCTAATTGCTTAGTTGAAGTGGCACAAGATATCACGGATGAAACATACCAAAAGATACAAGAAATGGTTAAGAAGAACTATAAAGGATTTATTGCGTTTACTTTAATTAAGAATCCAGAGTTAAAAGCCGGGTATCGCCTGTTTATTAATGACAGTGTTCTTGATTTGAGTGTGAGTGGGCGCTTGAGTCGTTTGGTTGAAGAGGTAAATTATGGATAAGCATAGTGAAAGAATGATAGAAAATATTAAGAAACGCATTGAGGGTCTGGATTGGAATGTTGAAGACCAAGATGCAGGTATTGTCTTTAGTGTTGGAGATGGCATTGCCTTTATTAAAGGACTGAAAGATGTGCTATCGGGAGAACTCCTTAAGTTTGATTCAGGGGTCATGGGATTAGCTATGAACCTTGAGGTTGATCAAGTAGGGGTTGTTTTACTTGGAGATGATTCTGAGATTAGAGAAAAAGACAAAGTTTATCGCACAAAACACGTAGTTGATACGCCAGTTGGTGATGCCCTTTTAGGGCGGGTTGTTAATGCGTTAGGTATTCCTATTGATGGAATTGAAGACATTCCCGATAAGTCGTTCTCTCCCATAGAAGTCTTAGCAACTGGAGTAATGGCTCGTAAGAGTGTTAATGAACCGTTATTGACAGGATGGAAAGTAATCGATGCCATGATCCCTATTGGAAAAGGACAACGTGAGCTAATCATTGGGGATCGCCAAACAGGGAAAACAAGTATTGCGATTAATGCTATTTTGAATCAAAAAGATCAAGATGTTTTGTGTGTATATGTAGCCATTGGTCAAAAAGCATCGACCATTACGCGTGTTGTAGAGCAACTACGTCGTAATGATGCTTTGAAATACACAGCTATAGTAGCAAGTCCAGCTGATGATATGGCATCATTGCAATATATTGCACCTTATACTGGATGTACAATTGCCGAACATTGGATGAAGCAAGGAAAAGACGTATTAATCGTATATGATGATTTATCTAAACATGCTGTAGCCTACCGTACTATTTCATTATTGCTAAGAAGACCATCGGGGCGTGAAGCGTATCCAGGGGATGTTTTCTATTTGCATTCAAGATTATTGGAACGTTCAGCTAAGTTAAATGAGAGTTACGGTGGTGGCTCTATGACGGCACTACCGATCATTGAAACACAAGCTGGTGATATTAGTGCATATATTCCTACTAATGTTATTTCAATTACAGACGGCCAGTTATTCTTGAATTTAGATGCTTTTAACTCAGGTAAACGACCTGCGGTTGATAGCGGCCTTTCGGTGTCACGTGTTGGATCAGCAGCGCAAACATCGGCGATGAAGCATGTTGCTTCATCCTTGAAACTTGAGCTTGCGAGTTACCAAGATCTATTATCATTTGCTCAATTTAGCAGTGATATTGATGAAGCAACACGAAACGTATTAGACCACGGTCTTCGTTTAACAGAACTCTTGAAGCAAGATATTAACAGTCCTTTATCACAAGATTTAATGATATTGAGTTTGTTTATGAATAAATATGGATTCTTAGATCGCCTAAAGGTGGAAGAGATTCTTTTCTATGAATCATATATGCATGAAATGATGATAGAGAAGTATCCTGAAATTCTGGAATCAATCCGAAAAGAATATATATTAGATGAGGTCCTTATTGGACAAATAAACGAAGCTATGGAAACTATATATACTACCTATAGAAGGGTCTACCATGGCTCGTAGCCTCGCTTCGTTAACCAAACGAACTAAGACAATTAAAACCACCCAGAAGATCACCAATGCAATGAAGCTAGTATCGATTAGTAAGTTACAACGCTATATTGCTTTGCATATTGAATCTTCAAATGTTTTTGACAAACTTAAACTCATTAACTATGAGGAATATGAAAGTAAAAAACAAACCCTTTATGTAGTAGTCTTTCCCGATATGGGACTGGCTTCAAATTTCTCCAAGCAGTTAATTGCTTATTTGCAAGATAAGGGAACTGGTAATTTATTGGTAGTTGGATTACAGGGATATGAGAACCTAAAGGAAATGGGATTTAATATCGTTAATGAAAGAATAAGTAGTGAACAAATTAGTTTATATCAACTACAGGAAATGGTTGACATATATCAAGAGCAATACCAAATGATGATGTTAGTGCCACGTTTCTATAGTGAGTCTGAATTAAAAATCACAGAGTTTAATACCAATGTTTCACTAGTTAATGTGTATAATCAAATCTATGAACCAAGCTATGAGATAGCAAACCGTTCGTTTTATACGATGTATGCTAAGGGGTTGGTTATTGAAGGGTATTATTTAAGTAAAATAACGGAATATACTATTCGTCGTATTGCGATGGAAAAAGCAACTGAAAGTGCCGATAGCATGTTACATGACTTAGCACTTCAATATAACCGTTTGCGTCAAGAGCGTATAACGGAAGAAATAGCAGATTTAATGTCAAAGGAGGATTAATATGTCAGAAGGGGTAATTAGCCAAATTATTGGACCTGTGGTTGACGTAGTATTCACAGATCGATTTCAAATACCGAAACTATATCATGCGCTTAAAGTAAACGAAGCGTCTGTAACACTTGAAGTAGCCCAACATATTGGGAATGATTGCGTACGTTGTATCGCGATGAATCCAACGGATGGACTACGTAGAGGTATGAATGTAACAGATACAAAACGTCCTATTTCTGTACCCGTAGGGGAGAAGACTTTAGGTCGCATCTTTAATGTACTAGGTGAAACTATTGATGAAAAGCCGTGGGATGCAACCGATGTAACCTTTGACCCAATTCATAGAAATGCACCGGCTTTCACAGAGCAGAAAGTTACCACTACTATTTTGGAGACAGGCGTTAAAGTAATTGACTTATTATGCCCCTATCCTGAAGGGGGTAAAATTGGTTTATTTGGTGGAGCCGGAGTTGGTAAAACTGTCTTAATGCAAGAGCTAATTCATAATATTGCCATTGAACACGGTGGACTATCCGTCGTAGCTGGTGTTGGTGAGAGAACGCGAGAGGGTAATGACTTATATCATGAGATGGACGATGCTGGAGTATTGGAAAACACAGTATTAGTTTATGGTCAAATGAATGAGCCTCCGGGAGCTCGAATGCGCGTTGCTTTGTCTGCACTAACCATGGCAGAGCATTTTAGAGACGTAAAACAACAAGATGTTCTATTGTTTATTGATAATATCTTTAGATTTACACAAGCAGGCGCCGAAGTATCGGCGTTATTGGGACGACGTTCCTCAGCGGTTGGTTATCAACCTACTTTGGCAACGGAAATGGGTCAATTGCAAGAGAGAATAACATCAACCCAATCTGGA
>CAYWUU010000068.1:0-6168 GCA_964461405.1 uncultured Erysipelothrix sp. | reverse complement strand
CGACGCACAAAGGAAGCTGCAATATAATCAACATCTTGCTTAGCACCAAAACGAATATCATCTTCATCTTTTTGACTCATAAAAGGCATAGAAAGTACAACACCAGGAATATTAATTCCCTTACGCGTCTTAACAAAGCCAGGGTTTTCAACACGACAAATTAAATCTTTTTCATCTTTATCAATAACAGTCAAACGAAGGTGACCATCATCTACTAATAAATACTCACCCACTTCAACGTCATTATATACATCCGGAACTAAAAGAGAAAAACGCTCTTTATTCCCCAAATAATCAGCATCAAATCCAACACGAACGATGTCGCCAGTTTCAAACTCAACACCACCATTTTCAATATCAGCTGTACGAATTTCAGGCCCCTTAGTATCTAATAATAATGAAAGGTTAATACCTGTCTTCTTACTAACATTACGAACCATTTCCATTCGCTTACCGTGGTTCTCTTGAATATCATGAGAAAAGTTAAAACGAACTACGTTCATTCCTGTACGCGCTAGTTTTTCTAGCATTTCCTCATTTGCACTTGCCGGTCCAACCGTACATACAATTTTAGTTTTCTTTAAAAATTCCATATTTCCTCCTATTAAACTAAACGTTTCTGTAAATCAAATAAATGCTTACGTGATTTTCTTGGTGCAATCAGCGCATCATCAATATCCATGGCCACAATATTGTCAGATACGATACCCACTGATTTACTGGTCATACCATCTTTGAGTAATGCAACCGCAAAATCCCCAAAGCGCGTTGCAAGAATACGATCACGACCCGTAGGGGATCCACCCCTTTGAATATGACCCAATACTGTAGATCTACCAGAGAATCCCGTGTTCTGAGAAATCTTTTGAGCCAATAACTCAACATCCGTAATTTTCTCAGAAATAATAACTACAGCATGACGCTTCTTCTTACGATCCTCAATAGTACGCAATCTATCAAGAACCTCCAACTCGTCATACCCTGTTTCCTTTGTGATGACAACCTCTGCACCCGAAGTAATCGCAGCATAGAGCGCCAAGTCACCACACCGGTTTCCCATAACCTCAACAATAGAACATCTATGATGTGACGCAGATGTATCCCGTAGTTTGTCCACATTTTCTATTATTGTGTTAAGAGCCGTATCAAAACCAATGGTGAAATCAGTCGAGTCAATATCATTATCAATAGTTGCTGGAATCCCAATACAGTTTATACCCATATCAGATAAAGCTTTAGCACCACGATAAGAACCGTCGCCACCAATTACCACTAAGCCTTCGATACCATGATGTTGCAAATTCTTAACAGCTTCCTGACGAACACTTTCAAGTTTAAATTCCTCAAGACGCGCTGAACCAAGAATCGTTCCACCTCGCGTAATAATGCCACTCACATCGCCTTCCTTTAGCAAGCGAATATCATTAGACACAAGACCGGAAAATCCATTAAAAACACCATAAACTTCAAGACCTTGTTCAATTCCAGATCGAACTACCGCACGTATCGCAGCATTCATGCCCGGAGCATCACCACCTGAAGTTAATACCCCAATCTTCTTCATATTTCACCTCACTTTATATCATACCATTATTTGAGTAATATTTAACAACTTATTTAGTTTTATGACGCCTATTTTCACCGATTATCTCATAGGGTTCAGCGATTGCCTTAATACGATCCACAAATCGACGCGAACGCATTAAGTCCTCACGACCCCGCGTATCCGCAACATACATCGTTTCCAGCATATCAAAGGGACTATTGCTGGTAAATAACGTCTTACGCTCATTCTCCATACGCGCATTCAACAGAGGTAATAACACCTCATCACGACTCCACGTACTAATGGGCTCCGCACCCAAATCATCAAATACCACAATGTCAGCCCTACGAATAGCATCCAATATATCCTCATTTTGATTATTAAAACTACCAAAATTATTCTTAAGTTTAAGCAACAAATCTGCAACACTCACAAATATACAACGCTTACCCTCATTCGCAAACGCATTGGTCACACAAGCTGCTAAATAACTCTTGCCCACCCCATAATCACCATAGAGAAAATAACCCAGTTTATCATTCTCAGTAAACTCAATCAACAACTTAACAGCCACCTTGTAACGCGGATTCTCATTTTTAATATCAATAGTTTCAAAAAACGCTTTTTGAAGACGCTTCGGCAATTCAAAATACTGATACTTACTCAAATAAGCACTATCTTCCTTGATTTCCTGAGCCAAACTCACATAACGATATACTTCTTTTAAAACACCCAAATCCTTATCATAAGAGATATCAATATATCCCCCCAAACTAGGATTTTGTTCTAATTCCTCTTTCGATAAACCATTAACACGACTCAAAGCTTCCAACCAAATCTTAAAGGTATAAGGATTATCAATGATAATCGATTCAGGACACTCATAACGATCCATAAACTTCCCAATCGTTTTATTTTTCAATAACGCTTCAATGAGCTCAGTTTTAGCTTTCTCTTGAGCATCACTTAACGGTTTATCATAATCCAAAAATTCCATTATGAATCTCCTTTCTTAAGCATCCTTAAGATTGCTTGTTCAACTTCCTTCTCATCCTCATCAATAGAAGTATCTTTACTATAAATAGGAACCGGCATCTTAGTTACAGAAGATTTATTATACTTAGGCTTAGAATCACTCACCACTTGATTACGCGCCTCTTGAATTGTAGTAACATTATTACGCTTCCAAGTTGAAGCAATCTTCTCAACATAAGCTCTGGCCAAATTACCTTCATTAGTTTCAAGAACATACTCCACTAAGAAATTAACAACTTCCTGATTAAATCCAAAATTATTCGTCAAAGACTGCAATAAACTAACATCCGAAGTCCCTACAAAATCAAAGCCCTGCTTATAACGCAGAAAACTCAGCGGATCTACTGCATAAGGACTATGAGGATCAACATCCATTCTCCCCACACTGCTCTCAACCGCACTAATAAAACGCGCCCGATTGAACTCACCCGTTTCACTATTAACATTACTCATCAACAAAGCCATCATTTTCTCATGATCAATGCGATATCGCGAACCCAAGTCCTCAATTAAGTCCCGCACCTCCTTGGTACGAAACGCAACTGGAAACAATAAATCCGGAATCCGTCTAAAGAACTGCACCACATCAAACTCCTTAGGAACAACAAGGGCCTCCGTATTCACAAAAGCATCCTCAAACGATTCATTCCACGCAGCTAATCGCCCAGCATCAAAGGGTGCTGAAACATCCTTACCCAGTTCAATCTTATCCTCATGCCCATACACGCCAATTTGCTTACTATACATGGGATGTCCCATCACAACCGTATACAATCTACCAAACATCGCATGATTTAAGAACTCACATGGACAAAGAGGACGACGCATAACCAAAGTATAGACCCCCTCATGCTCATATGTATTTACCAATCCAAACCGTTCCAGCTCACTTCGCTTTAAGGCCAACGACTCATAACTATCATGGGTCAATTTAATCAGATCATTACTCACAATTGGACTCTTTATATGCAATAACGATATATATAATGCCAGTGCATTATACGCAAAAAGAGGTTGATAAAAATTCACCAACGATATGTGTTCAAGATTACCAAGTTCGATATTAGAAACAACATTATAAACTTTATTCATCAACTATCCTTTCTAAGAACGCATCCACACTCTTATATAATGCATCAAAACCAAAGCTATTATCAATTACTATATCAGCATTCTTTATCTTATCACTCTGACTCATTTGACGCCCCTCACGCGCAATTATATCATCCATACTCATACCACGTTTTTTCAAACGTTCAAAGCGCACTTCGGGTTTAGCTACTACTACCACTATTATATCAAATAAAGACTCAAAACCCGCTTCAAATAATAAGGGAACTTCCACAAATACCAGCGGTTCATCTAAAGACGCAATGACACTTCTTACCATTGGATAGATTTTAGCCTCTAAAGAAGATAACGCTTGATAATCACTAAAGACCCTACGGGCTAAAGCCTTACGATTTACACCCTCTTCATTTACGACATCACGACCAAACTCCAACAATAAAAAATCCCTAATTGCTTGAGTCTCATATAAATCATGAACCATCTTATCAGCATCATAAACAGGATAACCAAGCGATGCGATATAGGATGAAACACTGGATTTACCCGCGCCCATGGTGCCACTTATTCCAATTTTCATACAAACTCCTTTTGACAACTCGGGCAAAAAACAGATGACCTGCCCGCAACCTTGATCCGTTGCATTACTCTACCACAACGCTCACACTCAAGACCCTCTTTACCATAAGCCTTAAGCGAAACTTGAAACCGACCGTTAACACCCAATGAAGAAGTATAGCTACGAATTGTAGTCCCCCCTTCATCAATTGCCTTATTCAAAACAAATCTAATACTCTCAACCAATCGCTCACACTCACTTAAAGACAAAGAACGCGCCATTCTAAGTGGATGAATCTTCTCTCTATATAAAATTTCATCCGCATAGATATTTCCGATTCCAACCACAATACTTTGATCCAATAAGCAAACCTTCATATTTCGTTGCGTATGCTTAAAGATATCAAACAAATACTGCCCCTTTAACTTAGAATCAAAGGGTTCCAAACCCAAATTCTTATTTTCAAAATACGAATCCAAATCCGTAGTGATAGCCATTCTAGAAAACTTACGCGTATCCAAATAATGAATATCAGTACTATTTGTTTGCATACGCAAATGCGCATGCTTTTCTAAAGGCGTCACAGTATCATACAGATGAAACTTACCCTCCATCCGCAAATGAACAACCCAATAATACCCTTCTAAACCAAAGACCAAATACTTACCACGACGCGTAAACTCAGTAAACTTCCTACCTACTAAAGTCCCTATGGGCAAACTACCATCCTCTAATAATCGATCATAAAATAAAGCCACACTATCAACGCGTTGATGCAACAAATTCGTTTCCAAAGTCCTTATAATCGTTTCAACTTCCGGTAACTCAGGCATTTAAGACTCCATCCATGTATTACCAACCGTTGAAGAAACCTTAAGAGCAATAGGCCAATCCACCACATGTTCCATAATATTTATAATATCCTTAGTAACCATTTCCAACTCATCCTTAGGAACATCAAAGACCAACTCATCATGCACTTGCAAAATCATCTTAGTATCCTTATCTTCCAAATACGCATCAACTTCAATCATGGCCTTCTTAATTATATCGGCCGCTGTACCTTGTATCGGCGCATTCATTGCCGCACGCTTACCAAATTCCTTAACCGCCCGATTGGCATCATATATTTCAGGAATATAGCGACGTCTACCAAAATACGTACTCACATACCCCTCTTTCTCACAAAACTCAATTTGAGCATTCATATACTTACTGATATTGGGATATACCTGATGGTACTTCTTAATATAGGTTGATGCATGCCCTACTGGAATATCTAACTGTTGTGATAAACCATAATCGCTCATACCATAAATAATACCAAAGTTAACACTCTTAGCTTCTCGACGTTGTAAAGAAGAAATCTCCTCAACATCAAAGATATCACGCGCGGTTTCAATATGAATATCACGCCCTTGGTTAAAGGCCTCCATCATTTTTGCTTCCTGGGCTAAGAAACTCAAGACACGAAGTTCAATTTGAGAGTAGTCAATACTCAATAAAACATTACCATGACTTGGCACAAAAGCACCCCGTACTTTTCGCCCCTCCTCATCGCGCACCGAAATATTCTGCAAGTTAGGAGCAGACGAAGATAGACGCCCTGTTTGCGCTGCATGTTGATTCAAGGTTGTATGAATTTTACCATCTTTAGAAATATGCTTCTGAAGCCCTACAGCATAGGTACTATATAATTTTTGAACCCGACGGTACTCTAAAACCAAAGGAATAACCTCATGTTCCATAGCCAATGATTCCAATACTTCAACTGCTGTGGAACGCTTTTTCTTCATAGGTAACTTAAGTTCATCAAACAAAACTTCCGCTAACTGCTTAGGAGAATTAAGATTAAACTCATGCCCTACTATATTAGTAATGCGATCAGAGAGACTTTCAATTTGCGCTTTAGTATCCTTGGCAATAACACTTAAAGCCTCAACATCAACCTTAAAACCTA
>CAYWUU010000067.1:2131-6297 GCA_964461405.1 uncultured Erysipelothrix sp. | reverse complement strand
AAAACCCCTTATGTCTAAATACGTTTTTAAACATAGGGGTTTGTCTACAGTCTGAGCAACCTTATGGGTTGCTTTTTATTTGGACTGCTTAGGCGGTCTTTTTTTTGTAAAAAAGTGCTTAAATGCTATATCATTATAAACGTTTATGATATACTTGTGGTAGAAAGTGGTTGTTAGTGGTAGAAAGTGGTGAATTTCAATGTTCATGGGAGAGTATCGACATAGTTTAGATACAAAAGGCCGCATCATTATTCCTGCTAAGTTTAGGGAAGAATTGGGTGAGTCAATGGTAGTCACGCGTTGGTTAGATGGATGCTTGGCTATTTATACCATGGAACAATGGAATAACTTGTATGAAAAACTTAAGCAACTCCCAGCCACTAAAAGAGAAGCTCGTAGGTTTACTCACATGATTATGGCTAAGGCGGCTGAATGTAATTTGGACAGCCAAGGTCGTATTCGTTTACCCAATCCATTGATTGAAGAAGCCAGTTTAGAAAAAGACTGTGTTGTGATTGGGGTTAGTGATCATGTTGAGATTTGGGATTTAAATAAATGGAATGAATATTATGATGTTGCTAGTGAAAACTTTGAGGATATCGCTGAGTCCTTAACGGAGTTCTTCTAATGCATATTTCTGTAATGTTGTTGGAGTCTATCAAGGCTCTGAATATAAAAAGTGATGGTATCTATATTGATGGAACTCTGGGACGCGCAGGCCATAGCAGCGAAATAGCTAAGCGTTTGAGTACTGGTAGGTTGATTGCTTTTGATAAAGATATGGACGCCATCGAAGCATCTCGAGAAATACTTGGAGATAATGCAATCTTAATTCATGATAGTTTTGCAACAATAGAAAAACATTTAGAAGCCTTAAATATAGAGGGTGTGGATGGCTTTCTCTTTGATTTAGGCGTATCCTCACCGCAATTTGATGATTCAAAACGAGGTTTTAGTTACCGCTTTGATGCTCGATTGGATATGAGAATGGACCAAAGTCAAGCCTTAAGTGCTTATGAGGTCGTCAATGAATATGGTGAAGAAGCCCTAGTGCAGATCCTTAAGGAATACGCTGATGAGCGGTATGCTAAGGGAATTGTTAGAAATATCGTGGCATCGCGTCCGGTTGAAACGACCTTTGAGTTGGTAGAGTGTATTAAAAAAGCGTATCCGTTTAAAGAAATGAAAAAAGGACATCCTGGCAAAAAGACGTTTCAAGCCATTCGCATGGAAGTCAATAATGAATTGGGGGATGTTAAGGAAGCACTTTATCAAGCCATCCATAAAGTTAATGTGGGAGGTAGGATAGTAGTTATCACTTTCCATAGTATTGAAGATAGATTGGTAAAACGAATTTTTGATGAAGTCGCTAAGCCTAAGAAAGTTGACCCAAGAGTACCTTTAGTTAACGATGAAGTGCTTGAGTTTAAATGGGTTAAAAAGGGGATCGCCCCTAGTATTGAAGAAATAGACGAGAATAATCGTTCCCATAGTGCGCGATTACGTGTCATAGAAAGGATTAGAAAAAATGGCTAAAATTGTAAGAACTAGAAAAGTAAGACGTATTAACTGGCATGGAATTATATCTCTATTAACAGTATTTTCAGTAATTTCATTTTTAATTACATCCGTTTTTGCTGAACTTGAAACGGCGCGTCTAACAAAACAAATTGAAATTAAAAAGTATGAGATGGCTCAAAAGACAGATAGTAATCTTGAGGTAGCTCGTGAGATAAATGAACTACGTGGTTATGAAGCGATACTTGCGAAAGCAGAAGATGCTTTGATGGATTTTAACCTTCATAATATCGTGGTTGTAAAGAGTGCGAATCATGAAGAAGCATCAAAATAGAAGGATTTTTACTGCTTTTGCTATTATAACTGTTATTTTTTCAGTGCTTGTGGGTAATGTCGTTTTAGTCTCTGTGGGTGCATATCATGTTAACAGTAGAACTAACTTTCGGAAGTATGTGAATAATATATATACGCGCAAAGATGAAATAATTGCTAAGCGTGGTAGCATTTTAGATATCAACGGGAATGTTTTAGTCGAGGATAGTACAGCGTATACGCTTTATGCATATATTGCTAAGGATCGTTTTGACAGTAAGAACAATCCCGCTTTTGTCGTGGATAAGGAAGCCGCTGCTAAGGCGATTGGTGAAATTATTAATTTGGATTATGAAAGTACACTATCTATTCTAAATAAAGAAGACGTTAAGCAAGTAGAATTTGGTAGTAAAGGGAAGTACTTATCCCCCAAACAAAAGGAATTAATTGAAGCGCTTGATATTCCAGGCATTGGATTTAATAAAGTAACCAAGCGTGATTATGCTTCTGAAAAGTTAGCGCCAACCTTAATTGGTGCGACGCGTTTTAATGAAGAGAAGCACATCACGGAAGGCATTATTGGTATTGAGAAATACTATCAAGATATCTTAATTGGTGAAAATGGGTTGGATGTTTACCGGCAAAATGTTGATTCTAATCGATATGATACAATTGATAGTTTAAGTAAAGATGCCATAAATGGTAAAAACATTCAATTAACCATTGATAGTGTTATTCAAGAAAGTTTGGATAATAACCTAAATCTACTTTTAAAGGACCCATTAGTTAAAGCGACTGAAGCTTGGGGCGCTGTGGTTGAGGTTAAGACCGGGCGTATTGTGGCAATAACCGATGCTCCTTCTTTTAATATTAAAGATCCTAATACTTCGTATGTGAATAGGGCGCTGGAGTATGCTTATGAGCCCGGGTCCACGATGAAGACGATTAGTATGGCCATTGCCTTAGAAGAAGGTGTGATTAGCGAAGAGGAAACCTTTGATGGCAGTCCATTCTATTTTTCTGTTGATAAGGATGGTAAAGCTAAACGCGTAACTAAAAATGATAAATATTCTGCAGTCATTAATAATCCAAACAAGCAAGTATTTAAGGATATGACGTATGCTTTAGGATATCAACGGTCTTCAAATGTTATGTTTGTGCATTTATTGGTTGAGCGGCTTAATCCAGAGGTGTATCGCGATTATACGCATCGCCTAGGCTTCTTTAAACCTGTCGGTATTGACCGTTTTAATGAAGCATCGGGAACTGAATTATGGAATTATCCTCTTGAAAAAGCAACCAATGCCTTTGGTCAGGGGTCGATGGTTACCATGATGCAAATACTTCAAGCTCATACGGCTATTTTTGGTGATGGAACCGTTATTAAACCTTATCTCGTTGAAGCGATTACAAACCCTAATACAAATGAAGTTGAATATCAAGCTGAAACACAACGCTTGGAAAAGGTATTTAGTGCGGATACAGCGCAACGGGTTCGGGATTTGATGTATGAAAATGTTAATGAATTGTCCTACTCAGTATCACGCTATCGCATGGATGAAGTGAATATTATGGCTAAAACTGGGACTGCCGAGTTAGTTATTGATGGGGCTTATTCAAAAGATACGTTTATATCATCGGTGGTTCAAGGATTTCCCTATGAAGATCCTCAGTATATCTATTATTATGCATACAAAGCCAAAGATAATCATAAAGTTCGACATGCAACTAATATCATGAAGAATACCATCCGTACTATTTTGTCAAATTATCCTGAAGTAAATATTACTGACGATACAACTCCACGCCCTAATCCTGCCTTTGAAATTAAGAATTATATTAATTTAAAAGTAGATAATGTGGTGAGTGAGTTGAAAGATACGGGGCGTGAAATCTTGGTCTTGGGTGATGGTTCTTACGTGTTAAATCAATATCCAAAGGAATCGATCAAGGTACTTAGTGATGATAAAATACTACTCTTAACATCTACTTCTAATATTCAAATACCAGATATGAGCGGTTGGTCAGCACGTGAAGTCAATACATTTGGGCAGTTTTTAGGTGTGAAGATTAACCTAGAAGGTAGTGGTTATGTAGCGAATCAAAGTATAGTGCCAGGTGAAATCATTGAAAATAATACAGTTATTGATGTAATTTTGAAATGATTTGGTATAATACATAAGTTAAGGGGTGTTTTTATGAATGCAATCGTGTTATTAATTGTGAATTTTATACTGGGAATCGTGTTATATCCTAGATTTATAAATTTCTTGAACTCACAAGAAGCGAAACAAGAAGTGAATGAATTTGCGTTGGATGAGTTTAAGGATAAGGAA
>CAYWUU010000067.1:0-2121 GCA_964461405.1 uncultured Erysipelothrix sp. | reverse complement strand
AAAAACTGTAACTTTTGGTGGGGTACCGTTTATTTTAATTCCTGTTATTACCTTCTTTGTCTTAAACTTACGTAATTTAAGTAGTATATCGCTTGTGATCTTAGGTGTTTTCTTGGCCTATGGTTTATTGGGCTTTGTGGATGACTATAAAATCATTACTGAAGGTAGAAATGATGGACTTAAAGCGTCTCATAAACTTTTGATGCAAATGGTGATTGGTGTTGCCTTTTACTTTATCTATACTAATACAGGGGGTACCACTATAATTGATCTGCCTGTTTTAAACAGGGGTATTAATCTTGGTATTTTATATCTTCCTTTTGTGGTAATTATGTTTTCTGCGTATTCTAATGCTGTGAACTTAACCGATGGAATGGATGGTTTAGCCACTGGGACTAGCATTATAGCTTTTCTTGCTTTAGCGTATTTTGCTTATGTGCAAGCTGAGTTTGAAATCTTAGTTATCTTATTGGGTGTTGTTGGAGCGCTATTATCGTTTTTAGTATTTAATTATAGTCCGGCTAAAATCTTTATGGGGGACGTGGGAAGTTTAGCGTTGGGCGCCTTGTTTGCGGTAGTTTCCGTTTATCTTAATTTAGAGATAGTATCGCTCTTAATTGGTGGGGTCTTTGTATTTGAAACCCTGTGTGTTGTGATTCAACAAATTTCTTGGCGAACACGTAGAAAACGTGTCTTTAAATATACTCCGATTCACTATAGCTTTGTGCTAAGTGGTTGGAAAGAGGAATCCGTAGTGCATTTCTTTTGGTTTTTAGGCCTTGTGGGTGCTTTGGTTGGCGTTCTTGTAGGTGTTCTATGAAAGCCTTAGTTATTGGTGGGGCACGCTCTGGATATGGTGCAGCCGCTTTACTAATAAAAATGGGATATGAGGTCACGTTAGTATCTAATAGTGATTTTGAGCGTCGTCAGGACTTAGAAGCGATGGGCGTAGAAGTGGTATTAGATGATAGTGAAACGAGTCAATACGATCATTTTGATATGATTGTTAAGAATCCTGGCATCTCTAATGCTCATCCTTTGGTTAAACGTTTTAAACATGTCATTAATGAAATTGAATTAGCGAGTCTTGTGAATACGGCTGCTAATTATTACTGTGTTTCCGGTACCAATGGAAAAACCACCACCGTTACGATGTTATATGAAATGTTAAAGTTAAAAGATGATACGGCGTTGTTGGCGGGTAATGTTGGGTATGCCCTTAGTGAGGACGTGTATCACTCGGGTAATATTAAGCGTGATATTGCACTTGAGATATCTGCGTTTCAAATGGACAATACCCCGACACTTAAGCCTAAAGTCTATGCGTTATTGAATTTAACGCCCGATCATTTAGATCGCTACGATAGTGTCGAAGATTATTATCAAGCTAAGTTGCGTATCGTTGATCGTTGTGAGTACTTTATTAGAAACTTTGATGATAAGGCTATTGTTGAGAGAACGATGGATCGCAGGGCGATTGATGTCTCTCTTAATGTTAAGAAGGATGTTTATATAGAGAATAAGGTCGTGTATTTTAGAGAGGTGGCTTTATTTAAGGTAGATGATTTAAAAGTACGGGGTGAACATAATCTAATGAACGCCATGTTTGCAAGTACTATCGCGTATCTTGCAGGTGTTGGTGTCGAAGCGATTAGATCCGTTTTAAAGGAGTTTGGGGGCGTTGCTCATCGTATTGAGTATGTAGATATTCTTGAAAATGTTTCGTTTTATAACGACTCTAAAGGTACAAATCCTGAAGCTACGGTTGTTGCCTTAAAAAGCTTTGATACTCCTGTTATTCTATTAGCTGGGGGTTATGATGAGAACATTTCTTTTGATTTATTAAAGCAGTATAAAGATAAAGTGAAGACTAGCATTCTCTTTGGTGAGAGTAAATACCTATTACAAGAGGTGTTTGAAAATAGCATTCTTGTTGAGGATTTGAAAGAGGCTATTGCACAAGCGTGGCAAATGGCTGATAGTGGTGATGTTATTTTATTATCACCGGCCTGTGCTTCCTATGATCAATTTAAAAACTTTGAAGAACGGGGTAATTTGTTCAAGGAATATGTAAAAGCATTGCGATAGAGTATTCTCCTAGGGGGAATACTTTTTAATTGT
>CAYWUU010000066.1:0-6354 GCA_964461405.1 uncultured Erysipelothrix sp. | reverse complement strand
TTAATTTGATTATGATCATCAACATTATGACTGGTTATTTCAACGCTAGTAACGATTTTAACACCATGATCCTTATGCATTTTCATAAAATATTGCGAGATATTTTGACCCAATATTTTACCCAAAGGATACGAGGTGCGTTCCAATATTGTGACCTGCTTACCCATTTGACTAAAAGAAGCAGCCAACTCCAAACTAATAAAACCGCCCCCTATTAAGACGATATTATGAGCATGCTTAGCATAATGTTTAATCGCTAATGCCTCTTTATAACTTCTTAAGTAAAAGATGCCCTCACCATCCCCGTGCTCCAAATTCAATCTTCGTAATTTCGATCCCGTCGCAATCAAAAGCTTATCATAGTTCAAGACTTCACCATTATCCAATGTGACCGTCTTATTATGAGGATCAAATTCCTTAACATTGGTATTCAAGCGAAGATCAAGGGATTTATAGAAATCATCGCTCTTAAGAAATGGTGGTAGATCGTCTTCCCCTCGTATCCAATCTTTTGATAGTGGATACGTATTATAAGGGGGTGTTTCTTTTCTATCAATGAGGATGATATTACCAGGATACCCGTTCTTAACTAAAGCACTGGCAGCATGCAAACCACTAATAGAAGCCCCAACAATAATAATTGTGCCTTTCATAGTATCATCTCCTAACTAAATACTATGCTTATATGTTCAAAACAACAAGTATCTTGCTTAAGGCATAAAAAAAATAAGACCGAAGTCTTATTTAATAGCAATAATCTTAACTTGATACGGTTTCTCTACTTTAACCGTTACCGTGTCCCCTGCTTTTTTATCCATCATAGCTTGAACCAAGGGCGAAACATTTGATAATAAGCCATTATCTGGGTCTGCTTCAACACTCCCCACAATGGTAAAGGTTTCTTCTTCATCAAAATCCAAATCAAGTATTGTTACGGTCGCACCCAAGCGCACACTAACATTTTTGGTGTTGTTATTTTCAATTAAAACCGCGTTTTCAATGGTTTTTTCTAATTCACGGATTTTAGCTTCAACATAAGCTTGACGATCACGCGCAGAATCATAGTCCGCATTTTCCGATAAATCACCTTGTGCACGGGCTTCACGCAACTCTTCAATTACACTTGGACGCTCTACTTCAATATAGTGGCGCAACTCGCGATTAAGATCATCAAACCCTTTTTGGGTTACTGGAATTTTTTCATTCATAATTATTCACTCCTATTTTCTTTGTTTATAATACTACTTATCTTCGTCGTTAGCAAATCTATAGCGACTTTATTACGCGCCCCTTCAGGAATAATGATGTCAGCATACCGCTTAGAAGGTTCGATAAACTGCTCATGCATCACTCTCACCGTAGTCATATAGTGATCCATTACCTGCATCATTTCCCTACCACGCTTTCTAACATCTCGAGATAAGCGACGAATAAAACGCACATCAGCAGGCGCATCCACAAATACTTTAATGTCCAATAAATCCCGAACATTTGGATTATCCAACAACAATAACCCCTCTATCACCAGAACATCCACCACTCTCACTACTTCCGTAATATCACTGCGCGTATGCTTGGTAAAATCATAAGTAGGTTTCTCAATGGATTTGCCTTCCTTTAAACACCGCAAATGTTCAATCATCAAATCCGTATCAAAGGCAAAGGGATGGTCGTAGTTAACCTCAATGCGCTCCTCAAACGGTATATTACTTTGGTCCTTATAATAATCGTCCATAGAAATAATATGAACCGATTGTTGGTCACCAAAATAATCCTTTAATTGCCTAGCTATTGAAGTTTTACCAGAAGCACTACCTCCTGCTATACCTATTAATAAAGGTTTCATATTCTAATTATCTTCCTCTCAACTCTTTGACCTTCTTACTATGTTGTTCAAAGGTCTTTGAATAATACACAGTTCCATCACCGCCATCATAAACATCCGCCACAAAAAACAAATAATCATGATCGGTATAGTTTAAGGTACTCTTAATCGCTTCTACCGTTGGATTTAATATAGGCCCTGCCGGTAAGCCCGGGTTTAGATAGGTATTATAGGGAGATTCAATTTTTTGATTCTTAAATAACTCACACTCTTCCCAACCACTAAACTCATATAAGGTATAACACACCGTTACACTTGATTGAAGATTCATCCCCATCTCAAGACGATTCATAAATACCCCCGCAACCATTAACTGATTACTGCTATCTCCTGCTTCATACATTACAATGGATGCCAAATTAAACACATCATGAACACTTAACTTTGTCTTCGCAAAATCATCCTTCAGACTAAGGTACTTACGTTCCGTATTATTCAATATGAACTCCGTAACTTGCTTAGCACTCATTGTTTTAGTGAAATTATAAGTATCAGGATATAAATACCCTTCTAATAAAACACGCACCTGCTTCTTGTTCTTTAGGATGTCGGACGTTAAAACCTCATAGGTATCAATCAAAGAAGCCACGTATTCTTCATTATTCCAAAGCGCTAGAAAGGTACCCGATTCAAATCCCAAATTCTCTTCCAATAGCAAAGCCACATCTTTAGCCCAGCTTCCTTCTGGAAGCCTAACTACTAAAGAATACGAAGAGGGTTTAATCAGCGTATCAATAATCTCAGTAATACTCATCGTGCCCTTTAATTCATAACTACCGGTCTTAAGAGCGTTTTTGGCATTAAGTTTCACATAAACTTTAGCGGCGAAACTATTTTTAATTAAGCCCTCTTCTTCCAATGTATCTAAGACACTATTCATAGTATCTCCATCCGATACATCAAAAACAATAGCCGTATCAACACCTATAGGTTGCAAGGCACTATAATAGGAATACACCATAAAAGAAAATACAACGAGCAGACCCAGTAGTATTTTCTTTGTCCTATTTTTTGATTTAGGCTTCTTCGCCATCTTCTTCTTCAATCACAAATGCATTAAATACTTCTTCAATCATTTCCCATTCAGCCTCATCAGTGATGTCTTCCAACTCCCCTTCTTCAGAGTAAGAAGAAACTAAAACTTCACCGGTTTCATTGCTAGGGTCAATATAAAGAACGTAATTTTTACCTCTATTGTCGTCCGTGAAGGTAAATAATATTTCCATTTCTATTTCATTTTCATTCTCATCAATAATGATGATTTTCTTTTCGTCTAACATTGTACATGCCTCCTTAGATATTTCCTTGTTATTATACCACAGTGTTATCATCTTTTGTGCAACTAAAGTATACAACAAAGGCCTCCACAAACTGTAAAGGCCTTACTAATTATAAACTATCTAAATAACTTTGAAGAATTCCAACTGCCGCAACCTGATCAATTACTTTCTTTCGCTTCTTTCGAGACATATCCATCTCAATTAACTGACGCGTTGCTTGCTTGGTGGTCATACGCTCATCTTGTAAGATAACCTTAATATCAAACCACGATTCAAGCAATACCTTGAACTCTTCTGATATCAAAGCACGTTCTCCAATATCATTATTCATCATTTTAGGATACCCTAAAATAATTAAGCTAATTTTTTCCGCATCGAAAATAGCTTCAAACTGTGGTTTCAACGTCTCCAAATCCCCTTCATAATACAGTGTTTTATAGGGATGCGCAAACATCTTTAAACCATCCGACAAACTCACACCACAGGTTTTCGAACCAAGGTCTAAGCCCATAATTTTCGCAACTTTTAAATTCATTTATTCTCCAGATAGAAACGAACTAATTCTTCGATGATTTCATGACGTTCCATCTCTTGTATAATAACACGTGCATTATTATGCGATGAAATATAGGCTGGATCATTGGAAATTAAATAACCTGTAATTTGACTCACTGATTTATACCCGCGATCCTTTAGTGCATCGTCTACTTGATGAAGAATCTCACGAATGTGTTCCCGGCGAATTTCTGTTGCATCATACGCCATAGTTTCTGTTACATTTTTTGAAGACAAAGTCATCACCCCTTTATTTACTTATATTCATTTTATCACAAAATAACATAAAAGCTTCATTTAGTTTCGAAACATCCTTACCACCTGATTGCGCAAAATTAGGACGACCGCCACCATTACCACCTGTAGCCACTGCCAATGCTTTAGCCAAATCACCTGCTTTATAGCCATTACCAATCGCTTTTTCACTGCTAGAAACTAAGAAAGAAACACTATCCTCACCCTTATTAGCAAGAACTACAATATCAACTCTATCTTTTAGTCTATCAACTATATCACTCGCAATTTCCTTGTCCAATTGCGTTTCCTCAATCCATAACGTAGACAAATCATGTACCGTAACGATTTCGTTAAGATAATCGTCAATTTTTGCACGCATCGCATCTTTTAAAAGAGCATCGTAATTAGCTTGAAGCGCATGCTTCTCCTTATCAAGTTCCTGAAGTCTTTCAAGAATCGTCTTCTGGTTAGGTACCTTTAAGGTATCACGAATTGATCGCAATTCCATTGCTTGGGCATCAAAGATATCATAGGCACCCAAACTTGTCTTTCCAACGATACGACGAACCCCTGAACCCACGGACTCTTCCGATACCAGCTTAAAGACTCCAATCTCGCCAGTATTATAGGCATGCGTTCCTCCGCATAACTCCTTAGAGATATGACCCATACTCACGACTCGTACTTTCTCACCGTAAGTATCGCCAAAGAGTGCCATTGCCCCTGTTTTCTTAGCGTCCTCTAAATCCATGATATCGGTTCTTATTTCAAGGGATTGCGCAATCCATTTATTCACTTTATGTTCAATCTCACGCAACATACTGGGTGTTAAGCGTTCAGTATGCGTAAAATCCAATCTAAAATAATCCTCATCCACATATGAACCCGCTTGATTAACGCTCGTTCCAACTAACTCATGCAACGCAGCATGCAAAAGGTGCACTGCAGAGTGATTCTTTTGAATCAATACCCGGCGGTCGCGATTTACTTCCAAGATTACGGTATCACCCACTTGTAATATAGTTTCACTAGATACATGATGTAGGTGTTGGCCCGCATTCGCCTTAGATACATTTGTAACTTTTTGACCACCAAGAGTTCCAATATCACTCACTTGACCGCCGCTTTCAGCATAGAAAGGAGTAATATCAACTGCCACTAATCCTTCCCCACTAAAACTATCGCGTCGCTGTCCCTCCACAAAAATACCAGTAATTTTACTTTCTGTTCTAAGGGTATCGTACATAAAAGTACTGTCTACCTTAAAGTTTAGAATGTCTTCTTGTTGGGAGGACATGGATTCTGTTTTAGATCGGGCGCCTCGAGCGCGCTCTTTTTGAGCTTCTAATTCCTGATAGAACCCTTCTAAATCAACCTTTAAATTATGCTCAAAAGCAATCTCTTGTGTTAACTCAATCGGAAATCCATAGGTATCATAAAGTTTAAAGGCCACATCGCCATCAATATGATCGGATTCAATCTTTTCAATGGCGCCTAAAAGTAAGCGTTCCCCGTCAACTAAAGTTTTAGCGAATCTAACTTCTTCATTGAGTATTAACTTCTTTAAATCATCAGGTCGATTTAATAAATCAGGATAGAAATCCTTCATGGTATTAATTACATCATCCACAATAGTATATAAGAATGCTTCATTAATATTTAATACACGCCCAAAACGAACCGCACGGCGTAAAATTCGTCGTAAGACATAACCGCGTCCTTCGTTAGAGAACATTGCTCCATCATTTAGCGCAAATACTAATGTACGAATATGGTCAGCAATAACACGATAAGCCATCGTATTATCTTCATACTTAATTTCTGTCATGGTTTCAACATGCTTAATAACGGGTGTAAATAAATCTGTATCAAAGTTAGTATCGGCTTCCTGAATAATGCTTACAAGACGTTCAAACCCCATACCCGTATCAATATTCTTTTGCGGCAGTTCCTTAAAGGTCTTAGGATCGCCCCCTTCAATACCATCATATTGTGAGAACACCACATTCCATACTTCCAAATAACGATCATTTTCAATATCTTCAAAGAATAACCGCTCTCCCATACCATCTGGGTCATACGTCTCACCACGATCATAGAAAATTTCGGTGTTTGGGCCACAAGGGCCATCACCAATTTGCCAGAAGTTGTCATCGGTCTTTAAAATACGCTTAGGATCAATACCAATATGGTTAACCCAAATATCATACGCTTCACTATCATCGGTATGAACACTTACATATATTTTATCTAAATCAAATCCAATCCAGTCGTTAGAGAAAAGAAATTCATACGCAAATTCGATAGCTTCCTTCTTAAAGTAATCGCCAATAGAGAAGTTCCCTAACATCTCAAAGAATGTATGGTGGCGTGCAGTATACCCTACATTTTCAATAT
>CAYWUU010000065.1:0-6509 GCA_964461405.1 uncultured Erysipelothrix sp. | reverse complement strand
TTTAATGTAGGGGGTGTTTCAGCAATTATACCAATGACTGGAGTTCCACTATTGCTAATAAGTGCTGGAGGTTCCAGCCGCATGGCGTTTATGATTGCTATTGGTTTAGCTCAGAATGTTATTGCTCGTTATAATACTCGGAGGTTAGATTAATGCGTATCGTTGGTGGCAAACATCGTTCGCGTAATTTGAGTACGCTTCAGGGTGATAATACGAGACCGTCTTCTGATCGCTTAAAGGAAGCCTTGTTTAATAAGATTGGACCCTATTTTGATGGGGGAAGTTTCTTGGATATGTTTGGGGGTAGTGGGGCTGTAGGTCTTGAAGCTTTAAGTCGTGGTGTGAGCTCGGTAGTGTTTGTTGAGAGTAATCGTCATGCGATTAAGGTTATCGAAGATAATATTAAACGTCTTAATGAGGGGGATATGTGTACTATAATTAAGAAAGATGCTCTTATGTTTTCAAAAGAAACTAGTGAGGTTTATGATTATATCTTTATGGATGCACCTTATGAGTATGCATATATCCAGGATGTAATGAATAATATGGTTAAGAATATGAAGAAAGGGTCTTTATTGATAGTAGAAACGCGAAAGAATCATCAATTAGAAGTACCTGATAGGCTTGAATTATTAAGTTCAAAAGCCTATGGAATGGCTTTATTGAGTATATTTGAGATGCTAGATTAGCATCTTTTTTAATATTTTGGCACTCAATCCTTGACAGTGCTAAGGTGTTGATGTACTATATATAAGAACATTGAAGAGATAGGAGGTCGCTGCGATGTTAACGCCAAGAAAAGTCGAGATATTTAAGACAATCGTAAAGGAATTTGTGAACAGTGCAGAACCGGTTGGTTCGCGTTTGCTCATTGAAAAATACGGTTTAACTTACTCATCGGCAACCATTCGTAATGAAATGTCAGATCTTGAGAAAATGGGTCTATTAGAAAAGACGCATACATCCAGTGGGCGTGTTCCTTCGAGTAAAGGCTATCGATTTTATGTTGAGCATCTTATGGAAGATGAAATTCATGAAGGCATTGAAACGGCCATCTCACAAGTATTTATGAGTCGTAGGTTAGGGGTCCAAGAGGCGATTCGTCAAAGTATGGATATTCTTACCCATATGACCAGTCTTACTTCAATGGTCTTAGGACCTACATCAAATACTGAGATGTTGCGGAGTGTTCAATTAATTCCGCTTAATGATGTGAGTGCTATGGCTGTGTTTGTGACCGAGAATGGTCATGCGGAACATAGAATGTTTGATTTCCACAGCAGTGTTTCAACTGAAGAGATGCAAGCCACCACAGAAATCTTAAACGATCGACTTAAGGGAACTCCTTTGAGTGAGGTTGTTACTAAGATGGAGAGTTTAAGACCAATTCTTGAGCAAAGGTTAGTGCAATATGAAACGGTATTTGAAGCGTTTGTGAATGCATTTATGAAATTTGCGCAAGATGAAGTTTACTATAGTGGACGCGATAACATGCTTTATCAACCGGAGTTTGCGAATATTGACAAGCTACAGAAACTTACAGAGATGTTGGAGAACTCACAAATGTGGCGTGAGTTATCTCAAGCTCATGATAGTCTTCGTCTTAAGAAGGGAAGTCATAGTGAGTTAATGTGGGTTGATGATATGGCCATTGTCTCCAGTAAATTCTTTTTAGAGAATGAGGAAGATGAACATACTTTAATGGTAGTGGGACCCAGTCGTATGGAATATGGACGGGTTGTGTCACTTATGGAGTATGTTGCTAATATGATAGAGAGTGTTTATGGGAAAGGTGAGAGTGATGAGTAAAAAGAAGAAAAAAGATATTGAGGAAACGGTTGAAGTTGAGGAAGTGGATGAAATAACGCTTCTCAAGGAAGAAAACGAGGCTCTTATGGAGCTAAATGAGAAACTAAAGAATGATTATTTCAAAGCGTATGCGGATGCTGAGAATACGAAGAAACGTTTAGAACGTGACTTTGAATTGTCGATGAAGTATCGCGCCCAAAGTTTTGCGGATTCACTGCTACCTGCTATTGATAATTTAGAACGTGCTTTAAATCAAGAAGTTGATGAGCACAGTGCTTCATATCGAGAAGGAGTTGCTATGATATACGATCAAATCTTAGTTTCATTAAAGAATGAAGGGGTAACCCCTATTGAGGCTTTAAATAAAGTTTTTGATCCCAATATACATCAAGCGTTATTAGTTGAGAAGGTAGAGGGTGTTGAACCCAATATAGTAGTAGAAGAACTCCAAAAGGGGTATATGATAAAAGATCGCGTATTACGCGCAAGCCTGGTAAAGGTTAGTCAATAAGGAGGACATTTAAAATGAGTAAAGTAATAGGAATTGACTTAGGTACCACAAACTCTTGTGTTGCTGTAATTGAAGGTGGAGAAGCAAAGGTAATCACCAACCCAGAGGGTAATAGAACCACTCCATCGGTTGTAAGTTTTAAAGATGGTGAGCGTATTGTAGGGGATGCTGCTAAGCGTCAAGTTGTTACAAACCCTAACAGTGCCTTATCGGTTAAGCGTTTAATTGGTACTAATGAAAAAGTTCATTTAGAAGGTAAAGATTATACACCTCAAGAAATCTCAGCGATGATTCTTGGATATATGAAATCTTATGCTGAAGATTATTTAGGTGAAAAAGTAACAAAGGCTGTTATTACAGTTCCTGCGTATTTTAACGATGCACAGCGTCAGGCAACGAAGGATGCTGGTACAATTGCAGGTCTTGAAGTTGAACGTATTATTAACGAACCAACGGCTGCTGCCTTGGCTTATGGTATTGATAAAACTGATGTAGAACAAAAAGTATTAGTATTTGACCTTGGTGGTGGTACCTTTGACGTATCCATCTTAGAATTAGCTGATGGAACGTTTGAAGTATTAGCAACAGCGGGTGATAATAAATTAGGAGGCGATGACTTCGACCACGTATTAGTTGACTATTTCATCGCATTATTTAAAAAGGACAATGGCATTGACTTAAGTAAAGATAAGATGGCTATGCAACGTCTAAAAGAAGCGGCAGAAAAGGCTAAGAAAGATTTATCTGCAACTGTAAATGCGCAAGTAAGCTTACCTTTCATTTCTGCTGGGGCTTCAGGACCATTACACTTTGAAACAACACTAACTCGTGCTAAGTTTGACGAAATGACTAAGTCGTTGGTTGAACGTACCTTAGTTCCAGTTAGACAAGCATTAAAGGATTCAGGATTAACTCGTAATGATATTCATCAAGTACTATTAGTAGGGGGATCAACACGTATTCCAGCTGTAATTGAAGCTGTTAAGAATGAATTAGGTAAAGAACCTAATAAATCCGTAAACCCCGATGAAGTAGTTGCTATGGGTGCTGCTATTCAAGCGGGAGTTATTGCTGGTGATGTTAAGGATGTTCTATTGTTAGATGTTACACCTCTTTCATTAGGTATTGAAACTATGGGTGGTGTTATGACCGTTCTAATTGAAAGAAATACAACAATCCCAACTTCTAAGTCGCAAGTATTCTCAACAGCAGCTGACAATCAACCGGCCGTAGATATTAACGTTTTACAAGGTGAGCGTCCTATGGCTAAAGACAATAAGCAATTAGGCTTATTCAAGTTAGATGGTATCGCACCTGCACGTCGTGGTATTCCACAAATCGAAGTAACATTTGATATAGACGTTAATGGTATCGTTAATGTATCGGCCGTAGATAAGGGTACTAATAAGAAGCAATCGATTACAATCTCAAATGATTCTGGATTGAGTGAAGAAGAAATTGAAAAGATGATTAAAGATGCTCAAGATCACGCTGAAGAAGATGCTAAAGCTAAGGATGCAGCGGAACTTAAGAACCGTGCTGAGCAATTCATCCACCAAGTAAATACTTCGCTTGAAAGCGATGCTGAAAATATTACTGATGAGCAAAAAGAAGAAGTTACAAAATTACGTGATGAACTTCAAACTGCTTTAGATAATAACGATCTAGATACATTGAAAGAGAAGTTGGATGCTCTTGAACAAGCAGCTCAAGCCATGGCTGAGGCTATGTACCAACAACAAGCTGCGCAAGGTGAAGATGTAAACAATGCAGCCGATGATGTGGTTGATGCTGAGTTTGAAGAAAAACATTAATAGATAGACTTGCGGAGGTTAGAAAATGGCTCAAAAGAGAGATTATTATGAAGTGTTGGGCGTGAGTAAGTCCGCAAGCGAAGCGGACATAAAGAAGGCGTATCGGTCTTTAGCAAAAAAATATCACCCCGATGTTAATAAAGAGGTTGATGCGCCTGATAAGTTTAAGGAAGTACAAGAAGCCTATGAAATACTAAGTGATGGTACGAAGCGTTCGCAATACGATCAATATGGCCATGCGGCTTTTGATCAAAATGGAGGCGCCTCTGGCTTTGGTGGTTTTGGTGGTATGGATGACATATTCAGTCAATTCTTTGGTGGCTTTGGGGGACAATCCCAAGCTGCCAATGCACCAAGACGGGGTCGTGATCGGTATATGACGATGCGTATTGATTTCTTGGAAGCCGTATTTGGTACGGAGAAATCAATTAAACTTGATATTGAAGAAGAATGTACTACCTGTCATGGTTCCGGAGCCCATTCCTCAAAAGATATAAAGACTTGTGGCCGATGCAATGGATCGGGTCGCGTAATGGGACAACAACGTACACCATTTGGTGTATTCCAAAGTGAAACAACATGTCCTGATTGTAATGGTTCGGGTAAGATTATCTCTAAATACTGTGAAGTATGTCACGGGGCAGGCTTTAATAAAAAGCGTGTCGATGTTGAGATTAAAGTACCTGCTGGAATCGTTACAGGTCAGCAACTTCGTGTCAGTGGTAAGGGAGAGCGCGGTAGTAATGGGGGAGGATATGGCGATTTATTTGTTGAGATTTCTGTCTCAGGCCATAAATTCTTCAAACGTGAAGGTAATGATATAAACATTACAATTCCTGTTTCTGTTGAAGATGTTGTACTTGGAACTAAAATTGATGTGCCAACGGTATCAGGCGATGTGGAATTAACCATTCCTGCTGGTACGCAACCTAATACTCGCTTTAGATTAAAAGGTAAAGGGGTTAAGGACTTGCGATCTTCATACCATGGCGATCAGTATGTTGAAGTAAAAGTGGAGATTCCTAAGAAGCTTAACAAGGTGGAAAAGGATGCTTACGAATCGATTCGTAAAAACGCAAAATCTGATTCCCCATTTCAACGTTTTAAAAAAGCATTTAAGTGACATTATGTGTCACTTTTATATTAAAATATAATTAGCACTCGTGATATAAGAGTGCTAGATAAGGAGGTATTTATGCAACAATCAAATTATACAGAAGTAACCACCCGCATACTAAATGATGCAGCATCCATAGCGATGCGTAACTCAAATAGCATGATATCGGGGGTTCACATTCTAAGTGCGATTATTGAAGATGGTGTCTTGACTCCAGTTTTCAATGATGCCAAAATTAATGTCGAGCAATTGAAGAATACATTGAGTACTAAAATTAGTAAGGAGCCCAAAGTGCAGAATGCCGATCTAGCATTCGCTAACGATAGCTCTCGTATCATTCAAAGTGCTCATGCTTATACTAAGAAACACGATGATACCTATGTATCGGTATATGCGCTTATGCATGGTATTTTAGAAAGTACAGACTTCTTTACCGAGGATGAAATTAAAAGAATGACACCCATATTGGATCAACATCGTGGTCAAAAACCGATCACAACACAAAGTGCTGAAGCAACTTTGAATGCACTTTTGAAGTATGGTAGAGACTTAGTACAGGATGTAAAAGACGGTAAAATTGATCCGGTCATTGGTCGTGATGATGAAATTCGAAGAATTATACAGATTCTTTCTCGTAAGACAAAGAATAATCCTGTTCTAATTGGTGAGCCTGGGGTTGGTAAAACCGCAATAGTAGAAGGACTAGCTTGGCGTATAATGCGTGGCGATGTTCCCTTTAGCCTAAAAACAAAGCGCTTAATTGAATTGGATATGGGCTCGCTCATAGCGGGCGCTAAGTATCGCGGTGAGTTTGAAGAGAGACTAAAAGCAGTTCTAGATGAAGTGCTTGAGCAAAATGGTGAAATCATCTTATTTATTGATGAACTTCATAACTTAGTGGGAGCTGGTAAGTCTGAAGGATCAATGGATGCAGCTAACTTGCTCAAACCCATGTTGGCAAGAGGTGAACTTCGTTTAATTGGTGCTACCACTTTTAATGAATATCGTCAGCATATTGAAAAAGATGCAGCCTTAGAGCGAAGATTTCAACGGGTTAATGTTGATGAGCCTACTGTAGAGGATACCATATCCATTCTACGGGGTCTTAAGGACCGCTTTGAATCCCACCATGGAGTTAAGATATTGGATGAGGCTATAGTGGCGAGTGCGAAATTATCAAATCGTTATATTAGTGATCGCTTCTTACCTGATAAGGCTATAGATTTAATTGATGAAGCGTGTGATTCCTTTCTCGTTG
>CAYWUU010000064.1:0-6564 GCA_964461405.1 uncultured Erysipelothrix sp. | reverse complement strand
CATCTTTGCCGCGTATTAATAGAATTAAAATACGATACTCTTGCACACTTAACGATATATCTATGTCTTGATATCGAACCGTTGCACTTTCAAGATTTATCGTTAAGTCACCCATCTCTAACATACTATGATCCACACGTTTCTTAATAGCATCAATCCGTCTTCTTAACTCATGTAATGAGAAAGGTTTCGTGATATAATCATCGCCACCTAAATCAAACCCTTTTAAGATACTCTTCTCATCATCCTTAGCACTAATATAAATAACGGGTATAAAACTCTTTTTACGAACATAACGAACAAAGTCAAAACCACTACCATCAGGTAGTGTAATATCTACTAAATACAGATCCACAATCTCCAAAGATGCCTTAGCTTCAGTCAAGCTAAAGTATGTAACTACTTCATAACCTTCTTGAATTAAGAATCTTTTTACTCCATAAGAAAGGGTTCTATCGTCTTCAAGTAAACCTATTTTCATACATTTTTTTACAACATTATTAAAGTTATAATATGTCATCTTTATCACATCTCAAGTTACTGTCAATACAAGATAAAAATGATATGATTAACTTGGAGGTATCCCTATGTTTAGACTAGCTACAAATGAAGATGTAAATGAAATACAGAAACTATTAACGGATGCATGGAGAGTAACCTATAATAACTTATATTCCGAAGCATACATAGAGAGTGTCATAGTCGAGTTTTTTAATGAGGATAGATTATTAAAGGAAACCAGTCATTCCTCCAAAGAGTGGTCTGGATACTATGTGTTGGTGAAGGATCAACGCATTGTAGGTTGTATTGGTGGCGGCGTAAGCAACAACAATACCGGGGAGATTTATGTTCTATATCTTGATCCATCACAAAAGCGAAAAGGATACGGAACTATTCTTGTAAATAAATTTACAGAAATTCAAAAGGACCAATATAGCATTTCGAGACAAAAAGTATCCGTCTCTAAAGGTAATGAAATGGGAATACCATTTTATAAGCGGCTAGGATTTGATGAATATGAAGTAAGAGATACCTATTATCAGGATGCAAACGAGAATTATCAATCAATTTCTATGATAAGGGAAGTATAATCAACACCAAATTAGTTTGGTGTTTTCTTTTACTTGCAGATCTACATAAGAAAGACCACGCTAAGCATGGTCTAATCTTTGTTTTATATCATTAATTAATTTAGAATAACGGGCCCCACGTAGTGTAATACCATCGTCATCAACTAACATTATGGCATCCAAGTCATCATTGAGCTTAGAACAATCCACTTCAAAATCCAAATATGATAGCGCCTTATGATTTAGGACACATTCATTTCTCCTAATAATCTGGGCATCACTATCAGTATAGGCATACTTCAACACATATGGCCTGTCGACACTCCCAACATTGATATAAATAGCATTAAGGGCTTCAAAGTCTTCAAATATACTTAAATTTCCAAATGGAAAGTCAAGATGCTGATGACGCGTTAGGTATCTACCATAATGACCCACACACCCCATCGAAATGGAAGGATGTTTAGCCATATGGGCATCGTGGCGGAGTGCCAACAAACTCAATGAATAGTCATTTGATAAAACAGGCCGTTCTTTATCCGATAAGTCTAAAAGAGACTCAATATGTGAATCATTGGTATTAAACCCACAATCACCCATTACACACAAAGTTCCTTGATCTAAATAATCCAATAACGTATCTAAAATCGGCTTTATCATGGACTTATCTACATCAGCGGACACACTTAAAACTACAATTGAATTACGGTGTCCATCCAATCTCTCTATTAACTTAACAATCCTAGGTCCAAGACCCTTATTAACTAGCAAGGCCTCGATCCACCAGTTCATCTACCAACAGCTTGTAATTTAGCATACCTATTTCATTCCCTGTTACAACACCGCCTTCAACAAAGTAAGTCGTAGGGTAAGCATTAATTACTTGGTCCAGATCACGCTCAAGATAATCTGATAAAGCATTATAGTCTTTTTCTTGCCATACCGATTCAATGATTTCAAGATAATACACTTTAATTTTCTTATTTTTAATTACTTCATCCAATACTTCTTTATAAGCCTTACATGCAGGACAAGTATCACGTCCAATAACAAACACAAAATCCTCTTTTGCGGCTACTTTCTCCTTGATACCATTCATATCTATCATAGTATATAAATCTTTTCCTGCTGGTTTAGAACAGCCGGCTAAGACCACTAATCCCACCAACATCATAAGCAATTTCTTCTTCATTTAAACTCTCCTTTTACTTGTGGGCATTTTTTGAAGCCGCTGCTGCAGCTAAAGCCCCAACAATATCATCTAAAAACGTATTACATTGGCCATTACTATGATCGTTTAATCTCCCAATAATACCCGGTTTAACGCGATCAATATATCCGAAGTTAGTTAAAGCAATAGAACCGTACAAGTTACAAATACTGTAAGCCAGTACTTCATCAATTCCATAACGCCCTTCGTCAACACCAATTATTTCCATAATACCTTCATCAAATAAAGCTTTTTGATCAATAGAAATATCCAACGCAATTCCCGTTAGAATTGTATGTTGAACTTCCCTTTTGTCTAAAATAGCCATTAAGTCACTTGTGACGTTTTCATGATTAATGGTAGCATCAAACTTCTTTTGAAGGAAGATTACACATTCCACTATATCCGATATTTCAACACCCCGTAGTTTTAAGAGTTCAATACATTTTTCTCTCATAGGCACCTCCCAGTGTATGTATCTTATTATAACGCATGTAAATTAAAATTGATAGTAAACAAGGCACAACATTAGACAAAAACGCAACCCAATGATAGAGTTTAGTTACATGAAGGAGGCTTTACAAATGGCTTATACATTACCGAAATTAAATTACGCATACGATGCGTTAGAACCACATATTGACGCAAAAACTATGGAAATTCACCATACAAAACACCACCAAGCATACATTAATAATGCAGTGGCTGCTTTAGAAAAACACCCTGAACTATTGGATAAAGATCCTGTGGATTTACTAAAGAATCTGAATGCACTTCCAGAGGATGTGCGTACAGCTTTAAGAAACAATGTGGGTGGCCACGTTAACCATACTCTCTTTTGGGAAACACTCGCTCCCGCAACTGGACAAACACCAAGTGGTGCTTTACTTGATGCTATTAATGCTGACTTTGGTTCATTAGATGAACTAAAAGCTAAATTAGATACTGCTGCTAAAACACGCTTTGGATCAGGTTGGGCTTGGTTAGTAGTAAACAACGGAAAACTAGAGGTTGTGTCTACAGCAAACCAAGATAACCCAATATCAGATGGATTAACACCCCTCTTGGGTATTGACGTTTGGGAACATGCCTATTACCTAAACTACCAAAACCGTCGTCCCGATTATATTCAAGCTTGGTTTGAAGTAATCAACTGGGATGCAGTAGCTGCAAATTACGCTAAAGCAATCTAATATATACCGCACAAATCGTGCGGTTTTTTTATACCTTCAAATATATACCAATAATACTTTTTCTAAAAAAAACTAGACCCCTTTGGATCTAGTTTTACTTTTTACTCTTGTTCTTTCTTACGACGGGCCACAACCCCATCAGCTATATGATCAGGAGCTGCATCATAGCGCAAGAACTTCTGCGTATAGGTTGCTCTACCTTGTGTTATTGAGCGCAACTCAGATAAATAACGCCCTACTTCAACCAAAGGAACTTCAGCCGTGATAAGTTGACCCCCCTCAACAGCATCCATACCCATAATCATACCTCGTCGCTTATTTAAATCCCCGATTACCGCTCCTGTATAATTTTCAGGACAAGTTACTTTAATCTCAACAATCGGTTCCAATAGCATTGGACTTGCCTTTGGCATCGCATCCAAATACGCTAAACGACCCGCTTGCTTAAAGGCAATTTCCTTAGAGTCAACATCATGGTACTTACCGTCTACTAAAGTAGTCTTAACACCTACTACTTTATAGCCCGCTAATACCCCTTTGAGCATGGCCTCACGAAGCCCCTGCTCAACTGCTGGGAAATATTGACGCGGCACAGAACCACCAAATATTTTCTCTTCAAACACCATTTCATCTGTATCATACGGTTCAAATTCCACAAATACATGTCCAAATTGACCCGCTCCACCTGATTGCTTCTTGTGACGACCCTCACCTGTTACTTTCTTGCGAATCGTCTCACGATACGCAATTTCAGGAACGGTCATCGTAATTTCAACACCATACTTATCTTTTAACTTACGACTCATAATATCTAAGTGTTGATCCCCCAACCCATATAGAATTAATTCGCGTGTTTCTGGATTATTCTCTGTATAAGCACTAATTTCCTCTTCAATGATACGCGCCAATGAAGTACTTAGCTTATCCTCATCCTTCTTGGATGATGGCCAAATTGCCATACCTAAGGCTGCTTGAGGTAAAATCGGCTTATCAAAGACAATCGGAAACTCCTTAGTAGACAAGGTATCAAAAGTTGTAGAATATTGAAGACGCGTAACCGCCCCAATATCACCTGTGAACAACTTACCAACCCCCAGTTGATGCTTACCACTGACACTATAGACCGCACTGATTCTTTCCGTCTCCCGGTTTCGATCGTTATAAACCTGAGAATCCGAGCTTAAAACCCCACTCATTACCTTCAAATAACTAATTTTTCCTACAAAAGGATCCACAATAGTCTTAAAGATTTGAGCACTAAACTTCTCATCTTCAGAAGTCTTAAGTGTTATCGTCTCGCCCTTCTCATTCTTAGCGAAAACTTCCTGGCGCTCACCATAAGTTGGTAAGTATTCAGAAATTAGATCTAACAAACGACGAATACCCACACCATTTGTGGCACTACCACAATATACCGGACGAATATCTCCAGTTCTTACGCCAATTGATACACCGCGTAATACTTCTTCCTCAGATAAATCACCATTTTCAAAGTAAAGCTCCATCAAATCGTCTTCCGTCATGGCAGCCGCTTCAACAATTTCTTCCCAATGTTGTGCCACAATATCTTCATATTCTTCAGGAACACTATGCGGCGTATCCGGTTGACCATAATACCATACTTTTTTACTTAATAAGTTAATACTACCAATAACATTTCCAGCTTCACGAATCGGAATCTCAAATGCAATGACACTCTTACCAAACTCATCCCTAAGTTCATTATATACTTTATGGAATGAAACCTCTTCATCGTCCATCTTATTCACAAAGAACAACGTAGGTTTATTATCTCTTTGAATCCAAGACCATGCGGTCTGAGTTCCAATATCAACACCCTCTTTACCATCAACCACAATCAAAGCATTATCCGCAACCGAATAACCTGCGATAGCCTCCGATACAAAGTCTAAGTAACCGGGAGTATCGATAATATTTATCTTGCGATTTTCCCACTCAATTGGTACCAGCGATAAATAAATTGACTGCCCCCTAGATACCTCAAGGGGCTCAAAATCCACAACCGATTGTCCACTGTTTGCTTCAACTATGCGCTCAATTTTGCCTGTTTTATAAAGAAAGGCCTGAACGAGTGCACTTTTCCCACTGCCTGCATGCCCAAGGAGTACCAAGTTTCTAACATCCTGGGCAGAATAATCTCGCATTGTCATTATTTTATTTTCCTCCTGTGCGTACTATTTAAAGTGATGCTTCAATGCCTCAAAACTATGTTGACGAACATAATGAATTGCCAAATTACCCTCATTATCTTCAAGAGTCTTATCGGCACCGTGATCCAATAGATAAACTATAAGATCCTCAAATCCAGCATAGCTAGCACGCATAAGAGCTGTTGAGCCATGTTGATCCTGTGCATTAACATCTGCACCTTTCTCTACTAAAATACGAATTACATCAGTTCTAAAGGCTAACGAAGCTTCCATTAATGCTGTACGTCCTAGCTCATCCGCTAAATTAACATCAGCACCCGCTTCAATCAAACGCTTCACAACTGCTGTTTGACCTAAGAAAGCAGCTCTCATTAGAGCACTACGTCCCCGGCCATCTTGCAAATTAACATCAGCACCATTCTCTAGAAGAAGTTCAACGATCTCAAGATGCCCCTTCTTAGCCGCCGCCATTAAAGCGTCTTTCCCAAACACATCAAGCTTTGTTGCATCAGCACCCTTACTTAAAATATACTGAACAACATCCAAATGACCACGTTTAGACGAACGCATAAGCGCCGTACGGTTCTCACCGTTTACCACATTTACATCTGCACCCTCGTCCAATGCCTGCTTCACAATATCCAAATCACCATGAGCACATGCATCGAAGAACTTCTTGTTTGTTTGATCCATATCAATTACCTCCTTGTCAAACAAAGAATAAAAAAAGATAAACTTACAAAAACAGTCTATCTCCTCGTAAAAAAAACAGTGTGATGCGCTTGATCACGCACTTTGATTATATCTTCAATCACTCTCACCGCAAACATGAGCATCACCACTTTCTTTATATATATTGTAACCGATTACAAATAATATTCAAGGGTAAAACATAAATTTACACTAAATATTCACAATGA
>CAYWUU010000063.1:0-6568 GCA_964461405.1 uncultured Erysipelothrix sp. | reverse complement strand
ATGGAGAATCGGGAAGTTACGCGTCTTAAGCTTATCTTTGATGATGAGTTGGCCAAGGACCAATTTAAGTTGGTCAATTCAATGCTAATTCCTAAAGATTTGTTTCTATTGTTAGGAGCTCAGAAATTGGAAATTGAAATTGCGGATTCTCAGGGAATTACGTGGGCTTCTTATTATTTTAATGCGCGCACTAAAAATGATATTGATTTAAAAGTTGTCACAACATTGATTGATTCTAAATCAAATCTCATCGTTCAAACAGGCGGTCAGACAGCTTATCACCTTCGATTTAATGAAACCACATTTCCAAGTGATACTTATGTTCGCTTAAATACCTTACTGTTTAATCGAATTCACAGTGATTATTATTTCTTGTATGAAAAAAGTTATGAAAAGTTAACCTATACTGAGCAACAAGCGGCGCCTTTGGATAATTTTGTTAGGTTCTTAATTAAAGGGGATGACTATGTTGTGTCGTTCAATCGCTTTGCGAGTGGACAAAACAAGGCGATGCTCCATGGTCTATCGGGATTGGTTTTTGTCCTGTTGATTTCAATTGGCTATAGAAGCTTTAAAAAGATACTAAAAAGATAGTGAAGTATGCTATAATAAGCAAGTTATAAGGAGATAATTATGGACTTAAAAAAATATATTGCGACAATACCTGATTTCCCAGTAGAGGGAGTCATGTTTAGAGACATTACGCCCTTGATGGCTGATGGTAAAGCGTTTAAAGAAGCAACAAATTTAATGACTGAATATGCAAAAAAAGTGGGGGCTGAAGTTATTCTTGGTCCTGAGTCGAGAGGATTTATCTTTGGCTGTCCTGTGGCCAATAATTTGGAAGTTGGTTTTGTGCCAGTGCGTAAACCTGGTAAATTGCCAAGAGAAACAGTATCATTTGAGTATGATCTTGAGTACGGTAGTAATGAACTTCATATTCATAAAGATAGTTTGAAACCGGGACAGAAAGTCTTGATTATTGATGACTTATTAGCTACGGGTGGAACCGTCAAAGCCACAGTTTCTTTAGTTGAGGAATTGGGTGCTGAAGTGGTGGGGTGTGCGTTTCTAATTGAGTTGGATGAACTTAATGGTCGCCAATATCTTGAAGGAATTGACATTTACACGATATTAAATTACTAACGAAGTCTATGTACTTCGTTTTTACCTAAATAAGGAGGTGAGAGTATGCCTACAGTTATCGCAAACGATATGAGTTTAGATGTTATCTTAGCAGAAGCGAAGAAGTATATTAAGAGTGATGAGAACCTTGACTTAATCAAGCGTGCTTATTATTATGCTGAAGAAAAACACGAAGGTCAATATCGTAAAAGTGGCGAACCGTATCTTATTCACCTTATGCATGTAGCCTATATTCTTGCGCGCCTTGAAGTCTCACCAACTACGATTGCGGCTGGTCTTCTTCATGATGTAATTGAAGATTGTGATGTTAGTGAACAAGAGTTAGCCCTTGAGTTTGGTGAAGATATTTCTAAGATAGTTTCTAGTGTGACTAAGATTGGTAATCTTGAGTTTAAAGATGAAAAGGAATATTTGGCTGCCAACCATCGTAATATCTTTATCGCGATGGCCAATGATATTCGCGTTATATTCGTGAAGTTGGTGGACCGTCTTCATAATATGCGAACTTTGCAATTTCAAAGTCCTGAGAAACAAAAGAAAATAGCACAAGAGACTTTGGATGTCTATGCGCCCATCGCCCATCGCTTGGGGATTGCGCAAATTAAGAATGAGTTAGAGGATCTTAGTTTTCAGTATCTATATCCCGATAAGTATTATGAGATTGCTAGATTAGTTGAAATGCGTAAGGTTGAGCGTGATGCTCAAGTTACGCGAATGATAACGGGTATCTCTGAGCTATTAGTTAAGAATAATATTAAGTTCAATATTTTTGGGCGTTCTAAGCACTTATATAGTATTTATAAGAAAATGATGACCAAGCAAAAGCGTTTTGATGAAATATTGGATCTTTTGGCGATTAGAATTATTACTGAATCTGAGTTAAATTGTTATGAAATATTGGGATATATACATGCTGAATATCGCCCAATTCCAGGTAGATTGAAGGATTATATTGCTGTTCCTAAATCCAATATGTATCAGTCCTTGCATACTACGTTAATTGGGGATGAGGGGAATGTTTTTGAGATTCAAATTCGTACGTATCAAATGGATGAAGTAGCGGAACAGGGGGTTGCTGCACACTGGCGTTATAAAGAAGGCAGTGTATTTGTTCCATCAGCCCGTAAGAAAGAAATTGAAGATCGTTTGTCTTGGTTTAAGGATTTCAATATGATGACCGAGGATGCTGAAGATGACGCTTTGGAGTATATGGCTTTATTACAGGAAGATATTTTTGGAGCCAATATTTATGTGATGACGCCTAAAGGTCGAGTAATCGAACTTCCCAATGGCGCAACGCCGCTTGATTTTGCATATCGTGTCCATACTGAGGTGGGGCATCAAACGGTTGGATCGGTGGTTAATGGGACCTTGGTTCCTTTGAATACTGAGCTTCAAACAGGTGATGTGGTTAGTATTAAGACCAATAAACAATCGGGTCCCTCTGAGGATTGGTTGAAAGTTGTGAAGACTTCGCATGCGCGTAATAAGATTCGTCAGTTTATTTTGAAGAAGCAAAGTGAGCAACGTGAAGTATTGATTCAAAAGGGTCAAGTTATGTTTAGAGATGAAGCGCGTCGTCGTAATTTAGATGAAAAGGAGCTTTTATCTTCGAAGAAGTTGGATAGTATTCTTCCTGGATTTTCTTTACATAATCATGATGATTTAATGTTTGCGTTGGCTACTCGTGCGTTATCAATTCAATCGGTGTTTGAGAAACTTTCTACTAAGAAGGTACCGACCAATGAAATTGAGAAATATGAGAAATTAATTTCGAATACGGGTGCTAAAACTTTTGAAGGCGATTTGGGGGTCCGGGTTAAGGGCATTGATTCAATGATGTTAGCCTTATCTAAATGTTGTTCACCTGTATATGGTGAGGATATTGTTGGATATGTTACCAAGGGGCAAGGTATTAAAGTGCATCGTGTGGATTGTCCTAATGTGATGAACGAAACCTCAAGACTTTTGGATGTTTATTGGGAGCCTGGCTTTAGTGGTAGTGAATATGAAACTGTATTATCTATTTTATCACTGGACCGGAATTTTCTCTTAACGGATTTGGTAACTACAGCTTCACAGCTTAAGGTTCGATTGACTTCTGTTAATTCTACCGTTGAGGAAGATAAAATTCATGCTCTTACCACTTTACATGTTGTGGTCAAAGACATTATGCATCTTCGTAATTTAGTTGCGAACTTGCGTAAGGTTGATTCGGTAGTAAGAGTTGAACGTAAGATATTGTAGTTTTAATATAATTGTGGTATCTTATTAGTGTAAATATTAATTGTTGAGGGTGAATGAACTGTGATTAGAGCTCTAGAGAGACATTGTTTGGTGGAAAATGTTGCTTGAGGCATAGTGTGACACACTGGAGATGTACTTTTGAATTTAGTAGAAAGTACCGCGTATCTGGCGTTATGGATTGAGTATAAACAAAGGTGGTACCACGCTTAGGCGTCCTTGGGATCATCTTTTATTTTATTTTTAGGAAAGGAAGAAATATTATGAGTAATTTTCAAGCCCCACGGGGAACAGAAGACATCTTTGGAAAAAAAATGCGTATTTGGCGTGCAATTGAGGCAATAGTTCGTAGAAACTGTGAAGTCTACCATGTTACGGAGATGAAGACGCCTATGTTTGAACATACAGAAGTCTTTAATCGTGGTAATGATGGTAGCGATGTGGTTAATAAAGAGATGTATACTTTTAAAGATCGAGGCGATCGTTCCTTAACACTGAAACCAGAAGGTACGGCGGGGGTAATTCGTTCTTATGTGCAACATAAACTATTTGGTATTAGTAATGATATTCAACGTTATTTTTATATTGCTCCTAACTTTAGATACGAACGACCTCAAAAGGGAAGAATGCGAATTCACCATCAATTTGGAGTTGAGTTCATTGGTGAAGCCAGTCCGTATATAGATGTTGAAGCCATTACTTTAGCACTTAAAGTATTAAATGAATTAGGCATTACTGAATATAAACTCGTGATTAATACATTGGGTGATGCGGCGAGTCAAAAAGCGTATCGAGATGTCTTAGTGGATCACTTCACACCCTATATTGATGAAATGGGTGCAGATAATCAACGGCGCTTGAAGCAAAATCCTTTGCGTATTTTAGATGATAAGTTCTATCAGGAACATGAAGCATTGGTTAATGCACCATCTAATAAAGATACGCTTACAGAAAGTTCTATTGCGTACTTTGATGATGTTTGTAAGATATTAGAGGATTTAAATATTCCCTATGAGGTTGATGCTAAATTAGTACGCGGATTGGATTATTATCACCATACGGTATTTGAAGTTATTTCAACTGATAAGAAAAGCGGGGCGCAGTCAACGATTACCGGAGGCGGTCGCTATAATCACTTAGTTGAACACTATGGAGGCCCCAGTATTTCTGCTTTTGGGTTTGGGATGGGCATTGAACGTTTAATGGTATTCCTAGAAAGCGCTGGTATTGATATTGGGGGTGATGAGTCTATTGATGTATACGGTATGCCTCTATCAGAAGAAGCCAACACCCCCATGTTTGAGATTGTAGCAGCCCTTCGCAATGCGGGTATTATCTGTGATATGGATTTCCATAATCGTTCTATGAAAGCAAAATACCGCAGTGCTGAGCGTATGGGAGCTAAAGTTGTTATTACGATGGGCAGCAGTGAACTTGAGAGTAAAAAGGTGACCCTTAAGAATATTGAAACGCAAGAGCAGGTTTCTGTGGATCTTGATGATGTATTGGTAAGGGTTAAAGAATGGATAGGAGAATGAGTATGTTTAGAACACATGAAAATGGTGTATTAAGAATTGAAGACGTTAATAAAGAAGTAGAATTAGTAGGTTGGGTATCGAAACGCCGTAACTTTGGTTCGATTGTATTTATTGACTTAAGAGATAGAACTGGGATTACACAGTTGGTTATAAATCAAGAGAAGTTTGAGATAGTTGATACAATTCGTAGTGAGTATATTATCAATATTAAGGGAGTGGTGCGTGAGCGTCAGGATAAGAATCCTAAGTTGAAAACTGGAGATATTGAAATTGATGTTACTGATTTAAAAATTGTTAATAAGGCAGCACAAACACCGATGATTATTGCGAATGAAACAGATGCTTTAGAAGATACACGCCTTAAATATCGTTATTTAGATTTACGTCGTCCGATTATGCAAGAGCGTTTAATGACACGTGCTAAGATTACCTCAAATATGCGTAATACCTTGGAAGGTTTGGGTTTTATTGATATTGAAACCCCAATGCTAACGAAGTCAACACCGGAAGGAGCGCGTGAGTACTTAGTGCCATCTAGAGTACACCCCGGTGAGTTTTATGCTTTAGCACAGTCTCCGCAAATCTTTAAGCAAATGCTGATGATTGGTGGCTTAGAGCGTTATTATCAAATCGCACGTTGTTTTAGAGATGAGGACCTTAGAGCTGATAGACAACTTGACTTTACTCAAGTTGATATTGAAGCATCGTTTTTATCACAAGATGAATTTATGAATATTATTGAAGAAGTTGCTACTAATGTCATGGTAAATGTCTTAAATGAAGAAGCACCGGAATTTAAACGCATTCCATTTAATGAAGCGATGAATGTCTATGGAAGTGATAAACCTGATTTGCGTTTTGACTTACATTTAATTGATTTTAATGAAATATTTAAAGATTCAGAGTTTAAAGTTTTTAGTAATACTCTTGAAGCTAAAGGAAGTCTAAAAGGTTTAGTTCTTTCTGGAAATCATGCTGAAACCTTTACCCGTCGTGTTGTCGATGGTTATACAGATTTAGTTAAGAAGTATGGACTCAATGGTTTAGTAGCTCTTAAATATCAAGAGGGTGTGTTCAATGGATCGGCAGCTAAGTTTATTACTGAAACGGAAACTGCAGCACTTGTAAGTACACATAAGCTTGTTGATGGAGATATGTTGTTTATTGGATCGGGTGAATGGGAGACCGTGTGTACAGCTATTGGAGCGCTTCGTCTAGAATTAGCGAAAGACTTCGACTTGATACCAGAGAACTCCTTTAAATATGCTTGGGTTATAGATTTCCCAATGTTCGAAATGGGAGAGGAAGGCTTGGTTGCACGTCACCATCCCTTTACTGCCCCTAAAGATGAAGACGTTGAACGTTTAGATAGTGACCCGCTAAGTGTAATTGCTCAAGCATATGACTTGGTACTGAATGGTTATGAAATTGCGGGGGGATCAATGCGTATTTATAATCAAGACCTCCAAGAGAAAATGTTCAATCTAATTGGATTTACGGATGAGCAAATTCAAAAGCGTTTTGGATTCTTCGTGGATGCCTTTAAGTATGGAACACCTCCACACGGTGGAATTGCCTTTGGTTTAGATAGATTTGCGATGGCTCTAACACACTCAAGTTCCATTAGAGACGTTATTGCC
>CAYWUU010000062.1:0-6627 GCA_964461405.1 uncultured Erysipelothrix sp. | reverse complement strand
ATACGATTCATGTACGGTAGGAATTAGATTATTGGGAATAATCTCCATTTCATATATCTCATTTATTCTATGAGCAATCATACCCACTTCCAATTTACTTAGATCGGCCAATAGAGATAGTGCACCAATGGAATCACCATACATAGTCGCATAACCCATAGCTGTTTCGATCATATTACCATTATTGGAAACAACTCCATTTACTAAACTAGCAACGCTCATTAAAATATGACCCCGGAGTCTAGCTTGAATGTTTTCATGCGTCAAACCACTCACATTCTCAAAGCCTACTTCATGAAGCGAATTATGAGTAGCATTCACGGTATCATGAATCGCTATTTCCATAAGTTCAAATCCCAAACTCTTAGACAAATGATAAGCATTGGTCTTTGTGATATCGCGCGTATACTCACCAGGCATTGTAATACCAATCACACGCTCTTTACCTAAAGCCATGGTTAGTAAAGCAACAGACAAGGAACTATCTAGGCCACCAGATACCCCAACTAACCACTTTGGTTTATAGGATAAGTTCTCCTCATCAAACATCCTTATAGTTTGAATTAAACCCATCAGTATCTTATCTTCAGATGTTTCAACTTCATGAATAAATGCATCCAAATCAACGACTTGAACTTCTTCCTCATACTTATCATTAAGACGATAGGATCTTTCTTCATGAGAAATATAACTACCACCATCCATAGAAAATACAGTTTTACCATTATTACAAAGCCCCACGCCCCTGGCTTCAAGAGTCATGGGATGCATAGTATCAATAACATCATGTTCAAATATAGATGTACTTACTCTAAGATTCCAAAAGTTTTGATCCACAGGGTCGTTATTAACACCCACATTAAATACCAAACCATTACTCATGGTTACAGTTTTTGGCCCACTCCCTTTATGGAAATAGCGACTCTCAAAGTAAATGCCCTCATCTAAAAGATTAGACTTAGTAATCGTAGCCGTTATAACCCCTTTTTGAGCTACAATAGCACAATTATACCCATCCGAAACACTCCCAAATACGATATCAATTGACGCACTTAAAGCTGCTACTTTCTTATTATATTTTTCAATAGAATCTAGCAACTCTTTATTTAAGTACATATCACCAAGTGCAATACCACTTAAACAAAGCTCCGGAAATACAATCAAGTCAGCTTTATGCAAAACCTCATTGACCATGGTTTCCACAGTCTCATAGTTACGTCTAATATCACCCGCATAGATTCTCATTTGACCTATAGCAATCTTCATGAGTTAGTCCTCCTTTGAAGCAAAATACGCATATGCAAAGACACTGGTGGCACCTACGGTACTTAAAGCAACTTTAGCATCATAATCCAAACGCACACTTTCATCACTCAACTCAAGGATCTTAGAAGACAAGCCCCTAAGTGCTCCCCCCATGCATAAAACAAACGATTCTGGAAACGTATATTCAACCAAAGAATAACTCTCGTCTCCCCGATACGCACTGACTATTTTAATACCCTTTTCTTTAAGTTCTCTAAGACTGTCTTCTAGATTATCGGTTTTAACCCATGTTATCTTTTCACTTGCGCCAGCACTCGCCCGCACAAGTTTCATCTCATGCTCATAAAACTCATAATTAGACGTTAAACACCCATCAAACCCCAAAGCATAAATAGTTCTAAGTATCTCACCCATATTATACGGGTCCGACACCCCTTCTACACATAGAATTGCCTTAGCTTTACTTAAATCTTGAATGGAATCGCTACGACGCGCTTCACATTCAAGCGCATAACCCCCATGAGAAGTACTTTGCGTAATATCATCTAAAAAATCACGCGAAACACGCTCAACAATATAACCTTGAGCTTTCGCCAAAATATAACGCGATTCCCGATCCTTCTTAGAGTCCAAAATGTATACTTTATTTATTAACCGCTTATTATTTTCTAACACAGCCTTTACGCTGATCTTACCAGATACAATCATGATACACGTCTAACGAAATCAGCGGGCGAAACATTAAAAGGAACCTTAATAGTAACTAACTCCATGGGTCTATTGACACGATCCACGGCCTCCCCTTTACTATTTACTAACGATTGCAACGTAAAGGTTTGACTAAAGTTATTGGGACCAAAAATTTCGAGTTCTTCTTGAGTAGAGAAATGATTACGAACTTGCATCGTAACACTATCCCCATTAACCTCTTTAATAACACCCAAAAAATCTTGATTCACAACAGCACCATTTCTACCATAAATATAACCCTCAGATAAGAAATCCGTTCCCGTATAGAAACCTGGAAAACTCTCACGATTCTCAGCCGTTAATAACTTTTTATTAGCAATCTCTTTAGCTTCTTCAATATCATCACCACGTTCAATGGCATCAATTAAATTACGATATGCTGAAATAACACAAGCAAGATAATACTCCGACTTCATTCTACCTTCAACTTTAAGACTATAAACACCCGTCTTCAATAACTCATCCAAGACATCTACAGTACGCATATCTTTAGAAGACATCGTCATTAAGTTACTAGCATCCGATACCAATTCAAAATCCTGATTATAGACTTCATAACGCCAACGACAACTTTGGGCACAACCCCCTCTATTAGCATCGCGCTGAGTCATATAATTACTTAAAGTACAACGACCCGAGTAGTTTGTACACATTGCACCATGAATAAAGGCCTCAATAGGAGTATCAACAGCTTTCATAATAGCATCCACTTCCTCAAGCGTAGTTTCACGCCCCAATACCACACGATCTGCACCCATACGTTTTAAAAACGCAACACTCGAGGCATTTAACGTTGATAACTGCGTGCTCAAATGCGCCTCTATCTTAGGAGCATACTTCTTAACCAAACTAACCGCATACAATGAAGCCACAATCACTGCATCCACTCCAGCATCTTCAAGTTCCATGAAGTATTCCTTTAAACCTTCTAAATCAGAATCATGATAAATCATATTAGCCGTTACGTGCAACTTAGCACCGTGAGCATGGGCATATGCTGCCCCTTCTCTAATCTCTTCGATACCAAAATTAGAAGCACGATACCGCAACGAAAACTTTTTACCACCAATAAATACCGCGTTAGCCCCAAAATCAACCGCCGTCTTCAAGCGCTTAAGGTCCCCAGCGGGCGCCAGTAATTCATACTTTGTCATACTACTTCACATCCCTTTTTAATAACTCTTTATGCATCTCTGTTTCCTTATATAGAAGACCATGCGTTAAATCCTGATTTAATGTTTCCTTAACTATATTCTCAAACTCAACAAAATCCTCAACGATATCAAGACTTCTCACCACAAATAAAACATCCTCAATATCCATACCCAATACTTCAAAGTAAAGCGAAGTATATCCTGCATCCTTAATTTCCTTAGCAGCATGAATCGCACTAAAGACCCCCGGTGCAAAAGTATGCGATCCATAGGTATCCTCAATGATCATATAGAAATCATCGCGATTCGATTCCTTAATATAATTAATCCCCAAAGTATCAATAGGCGCATCAACCAACTCTTTATACTGCGTCAAATGCTTACGACGCGAAAAACTCATTAACTGATAACCAAAGAAACTCATACCCAAAGGCTTCTTAATGCCCTTAGCAAGTGCCAGCCTTTCTTCAAGAGTCAGCTCCCGGCCCACCACAACTTCAGAAGCACCATTCTCCAAGAGAATAGATATTTCCTCAATATTGGTCATGGTCGTATCCGTACTAAAAATAACATTCATATCCAGATTCAACTCATGAATAACTTGTAAGATACCAAAGTCCCCACAAATTACCCAATCAATCCCCCCCTCATAAAGGGCTTTAATTTCATGTGCTACTTGAGACATCTCAGGTTCAAAGTAAAAACGATTGAAATTAGCAATAACATCAATCTTCTCATTAACTTCCAACATTTCCTCAATGTCAAATACTTCCGGTTGACGCGTTCCCGAGAAATACGTCCCCATTATTACGGCGTCCACACCGTTCTTAATATAATTATCGACCTGATTCATTGAAATCAACGGTACAATTTTCCTCATTTAATTCACTCCTATTTAATTCTACGCTTATAATTCGTCATATAAATATCACTCACAGTATATATAGATATAAGGCGTTCTTTTCTTCTAATCCACAAAGCTATACCCAACGACACCAAGAACAACACAGCCCCTGTGATCACATACACACCCCACTCAACAAACGACCCTACCAATAAAGAAAAGGGCGTTGCCTCAATAAACCAATCCAAATATATATAGCTTGATCCCAAGTAGAAATCTATACCAAATAACACTACACCCAACCCTACCATAAAGATTACACTACTCTTAAAGTATTTAAACTTAGGAGCATACTTATTGGTAAGGACAAAGATAATAAAGGATGCCATACTTATAGCCACCATCAACATATCTAATATATAAACAATATTAAAGTAAGGATAGACGTTCACTTGGAATACACTATAGACCCCTAAAAATAACAAACCAAAGTAACTTATAATATTACTTAAATATTCACTATTATGACTTAGAGCCCAAATTAGCATAATGATAAATATGATATCACTAACGCCAAGGGGCAAACTCGCCTCTAATGTGAAGGTACCACTCAACGCTACCATTACATGTTTAAACACAAAGAAGATAAACGCAATGCCCATTAAAGAATTAATCAGGGAATCATTTACCTTCTTAGGATTTGAACTCGAATACAACACCAAAAGCATAACGATAACTAAAACACCCAATAAACTCACTATATGAAGCGCGCTCAAGAAATCCATAGGCGCTTGTCTTAGCAAAATATCAAGCCATCTCATACCAAGTAAAAAGCCCATCCGCAGTAGATTAAAAGAATATCTAAGAAGAAACCAGTTAATCCAACTAAGCTTAGTAGTTGATAAAACTCATCAAACACAAATAAATTCAGTCTAATGCCAAAGATAAACAAGACAACTATAGCAATGATCACCTTACCAACCCAACGGTTGTTGCGCTTTGCGTGCGCCGATAAACTAAACCCAATCACAAGACATAATACCAAACGAACAAACGTCAGCCAAATATCGTACTTAGCTGGAACAATTTGCGTTAAAAAATTATATGCAATAGCACTAACTATAATGGTTAATAATGCTTTCCAAGTATTTTTCATTTTATACCCCTTGTCTCTTCAAAAATAACCGACTACCTATATACATCCCTAAACCAGGAACAACAGTCCCTACCATCCACCAAAGAGAATAAATATGCTCCGCAGGAACCCGATAAATAAACGTTCCAAACCACGGATTCACAATACAATAGATTAACATATAATCAATATTGTGAAACTCCTGGGCAACAAAATACACCACGGCATAAACCGCCATCATTCCCAATGAAAAATAAATAGCCGCGCGCTCAATACTAATACGCAGTGCTTTTTTATTGGGCTTAACAGCCGCATATAAAACACCCAGTATCCCATAAAACAACAACCCCAAAACACTCAATATTAATGCCTGCAGCCAAACTGGAAACCCTTGAGTTAGCTTTGTAAGTGGATGAGTATAATTAAACAACATCACAAAAACAACGCTAAATACGGTATGTATCGTAATGAGTTGCGCAATGATCTTTAATGTAATTTTGCGTGCTCTTTTTCTACTCACGTTAACCCTCCAATTCCTTAAATCTTATTATAACACGATTTTATCCATGTTTTTTGTATAAAAACATACTATCGCCAAATGAAAAGAAACGATACTCCTTCTCAATAGCATGCGCATAAGCAGCATCAATCACTTCCTTAGAAGCAAAAGCACTTACTAACATGATTAAAGTTGACTTCGGTAAATGAAAATTAGTAATAATACCATCAACGGCTTCAAACGAATAACCTGGTGTAATAAAAATTTGACTCGTGCCTTCACATGCCACAAACTTACCATATTTTTTCATGATAGTTTCCAAAGTTCTAACACTCGTAGTTCCCACCGCAATAATACGGCGCGACTCCGCTTTTGCTCTATTTAATGCTAGCGCAGTCTTCTCATCCATATTATACCACTCACTATGCATAATATGATGGCTCACATCATCCACTTTAACGGGCCTAAAGGTTCCCAAACCAACGTGTAAAGTTATATATAACACTTCCACTCCCATGGATTCAATCTCACTAAGTAACTCCTTAGTAAAATGAAGACCCGCTGTTGGCGCGGCACTGCTACCCTTTACTTTTGAATACACTGTTTGGTAACGGTCTTTATCTTCAAGTTTTTCATGGATATAGGGAGGTAAAGGCATCTCACCCAATTGATCTAAAACTTCTAAGAAAATTCCTTCATAGATGAGTTCAAAGAAACGAATACCCTCTTCGCCTATTTCAATACACTTCATCTTTAACTCACCATTACCAAAAGTAATAACCGTACCTACTTTTACTACCCTGGCATTTCCCACCAAACACTCAGCGGTCGTGTTTTGAATCTTAAGAACCAACACTTCTACATGAGCCCCAGTTTCTTCCTTTACGCCAAATAAACGCGCCGCCAAAACACTGGTATCATTTAAAACCAGCACATCTCCTTTATTAAGATACTGCTTAATATCATAAAAATGCTTATC
>CAYWUU010000061.1:0-6676 GCA_964461405.1 uncultured Erysipelothrix sp. | reverse complement strand
TGGGATTTGTCCGAGATATGTTGTCGTTTAATATTTTTGGTTATGCATTTCCAGTATTTAATATAGCGGATGTTTGTTTAGTGGTGGGTTTTGGAGTGGTAATACTCTATATGTTTATTGAAGAGAGAAAGGAGAAACATCATGAGTAAAGTTAGAGTTGAAGATATGGATGATGGTTCTCGTATTGATCAGTTTATGGTTGATGAGTTAAGTAAGTTTTCGCGGGGGCAAGTTCAGAAGTGGATTGTTGAGGGTGATATTTTACTTAATAATGAGGTTGTTAAAAATAATACGCGCCTTAAAGAGGGTGATGTTATTACGTATACGATTGTTGAAGAGGATATGTCATTGCATCCTATAAAGATGGATTTGGATATTGTATATGAGGATGATGATATTATTGTAATTAATAAACCAAAGGGTATGGTGGTGCATCCAACGCCAACTACCATTACGCGTCCTACCTTAGTGCATGGCTTATTAGCCTATACCAATCATTTGAGTGATATTAATGGGGAACTTAGACCTGGTATTGTTCATCGTTTGGATAAGGATACCAGTGGCTTAATGATTGTTGCTAAGACAAATCAAGCGCATGAAGCGTTGGCTGCGATGTTGAAGGAGCGTTTGATTTCGCGTGAGTATTTGGCGCTTGTGCATCATGAGTTTGTGCATCAAAATGCCATAATTGATGCTCCCATTGGTCGAGACCCTAGAAATCGACAGAAGATGGCTGTGACGCATATTAATAGTAAGGAAGCTCGTACTAAGGTTGCTTTAGTTGAGAAGTTGGGCGATTATTCGTTATTAAGATGTGCCTTAGAGAGTGGAAGAACGCATCAAATTCGGGTGCATTTGCAGTATATTAAACATCCCATAGTGGGGGATAAAACGTATAGTTATAAGAATACGATGGATACGGATGGTCAGTGTTTGCATGCGTTTAGACTTGCCTTTAAGCATCCGATTAGTGGTATTGAAATGGAGTTTGAAGTTGAACCTCCGGCTAGTTTTAAGGAAGCTCTTGAAACCATAAGGAGGCAATTATGATACAAAAAGAACAAATGGAAGTATGGATTTTAGAACTTAGTAATTTCTTTGTGAAGAATTATAAGTATCAGGTAATTACTTTGAATCAGGAAACTCAGGAAGTTTGGTTAATTAATAACGATCATAAAGCCTATCCCATTATATTATTGACGGCTATTAAAATTGAAGATTTGGATGTGGAAGCTGTGCAAGCGCACCGGCGGGCTTTGAGTTTATTATTTAAGAGTGAGTATGGTGGGATTAATATTAGTGTTAATCCTGATAGTGTTCAATATGATGAGGGTAATGTTTTAGTGGGGGTGAATAGTATTAAGGCTCCTGAAGCGTTTTTAGCGGAGTTTAGCGGCTTGGAGTCTGTTCTACAAATCACTAAAAACTTTGGTTCGGCTAAAAGTAGAGCGGTGCAATCTTTGAATAAAAGTATGACAAAGCTGCAAAAGATAACGAATCTTAGAAAAAATAAAGTTACCACAATCTTATCTGGCATCATGTTGGGGGTTTATTTATTTGTGAGTATCTTTGCGTTTATGAATGATATAAATGGTATTACAGCCTTAGTTATGTTTGGTGCGTACACAAAGCCTATGGTCTCTTTGGCACACGAGTGGTGGCGCATCATTACGCCGATGTTTCTGCATGCGGATATCTTGCACTTGTTGATGAATTTATTGGCGTTTAAGAATATTGCGACCATTGTTGAGCCGGAGTTGGGCTGGAAGCGGTATTTATTGGTCATGGTATCGGGGGTAATCTTTGGTACGGGTTTTACCTTTATTCAAGGGGCTCATGTGATTGCGGTAGGGGCCAGTGCGGGGATTTATGCGCTCTTGGGTGTTCTTCTTGTAATGATGTATGAGCGGGAGTTGTTTAAGAATAAGTTAGTATTGCGTCAGGTTATGAGTATCTTGTCGATAAACTTATTATTATCAATTATGCCTGGCGTTAGTTTTATTGGTCACTTAGGGGGTTTCTATATTGGAATCTTCTATGGTTTTGCTTTTTCGAAACGAAGCGACTGGAAGTTTATTAGGGACTTTGGTAAGGGCATGACAATCGCATCGTTTATGATTCTTGCGATTTTATTGGTGACATCTACTAGTGGTGTATTGCCCAGTCAAACGGAGTTGGAAGTTATTAAGCAATGGGATGCGTTGGGATTTAAACATTATGCGCGTAGGTTATTTATGTTATTAATTCAATAGGAGGCTATTATGGTTAAGAGAAGTGATGTAATTTCGTGGGATGATTATTTTATGGGTATTGCGCATCTTTCAGCGAAACGGTCTAAGGATCCTTCGACTCAAGTTGGGGCTGTAATTGTGGATGAACGTAAGAAAATTGTAGGAATTGGCTATAATGGGTTTCCAATTGGCGTATCGGATGATGTTAATCCATGGGAACGGGAAGGTTCGTTTGTGGATACTAAGTATGCCTACGTGGTCCATGCGGAGTTGAATGCGATTCTTAACTCCCCGCGTCAAGTGGCGGGGTGTAGTTTATATGTTTCCCTGTTTCCCTGTAATGAGTGTGCCAAGGCCATCATTCAATCGGGTATTCGTGAAATCGTCTATGAAGATGATAAGTATGCGGACACACAGGAAGTAATGGTTTCAAAAGATATGTTGAAACAGGCTGGGGTGCACTTAAGAAAAACGGATCATAAGGTTCAAGTTGATCTTGAAGTTCTTAAGTAATCCGTTTAATTAAAGATTAATAATTCTTTTGGTATTAGCATAGGAAATTTTAGCAACATGGTAGAGTGCGTCTTTGCCATGTTTTTTTACGAATGCTTGGCCCATTTTGTCAGTGACTTCGCCGGCTCCTTTTTGAAAGGTTAAGCCATAGGTGTCGCTCATGTCATTAAAAGCTTCCACAAAGGCGTCGCGGGCTATTATAGCAGCGCATGCTACGGCGATGTATTTGTCTTCTGCTTTCTTTTCAAAGAGAAGTTTGTTGAAAACTTCTTTTTCATCTACGAGGTAGCGATCATAATAAAGATATTCTCTTCCGTTAGTGAAGTCATCAATAATATTTTTATCGGGTAATGCAACTTTTTTACTTAATTCTAAGAAGGCTCTATTATGCATCTTCGCAAGAATTTGGTTCTTGTTTTCGCCTTTTTCATTAAGTTGATTATAAGCCGCTGGACTAATAATTACGATGCTATATTTAATATGGGGTTTTATTTGAGCCGCTAGTTCTTGGATCTTTGTGTCGTCTTTAATGCTTTTGGTGTCTCTAATTTGATGCAAGGGTAATTGCTTTAAATCGTCTTGGCTAACGTATGCAGCACATACGACCATGGGGCCGAAGTAATCACCCGTTCCTACTTCATCACTTCCAGCTCGGTTGTAGTTTGTTAGAAGGGGTGCAGTCTTTGGTTTTATATCTTCCTGTAAGTGGGGGATATGAAGGGAAAGATCTTCAGCTTGAAATACGACTTTGCCTGATTTATAGACGGTGATGGTGAAGTCGGATCCTTTTATTTGAAATTGCGTATGTTGTATATCATAGCGCATGGGGATATGTGCATATCGTTTTTTTAGGGCCGCTATTTCCGGCGGCGTCATTGTAATTGATTTAGTTTTCATAATACTACAATACGTAATATATGTGGTGTTGTCAATTAAGGAAGTTTATTTTTTATTAAAGGATTTTATCGGGGGTGTTTTGTATTGAAGTTGAAGTGAGTTTTGTCTATTGTGGCAACTTACAAAGATAAATGAACCTCTTACCCATTATTTAATGCAATGCTTAATATGATGATGGCATAATTGAGTCAGGTGATAAAAATGGAAAAGAAAAACTATACTATGTTTCAGAATATTGTGTTTTATATACGTGAAGTTCATAAAATTGAACCGAGGTTGATTTTGAAGTCTGTCTTCTTTGCGATTGTTTCGGTAGTCACAATGGTTATACCTACTTTAATAGCTTCGCTTATTGTGAGTTTGGTGCTCGCCAATGCGTCAATTTCAACTACCGCTGTGCAGATTATGGTGGTTTCTCTATTAAGTGGCTTCTTTGTTTATATGAATTCTCGAACCTTAATGACTAAGAATCTTAATGGGATTGAATATCGCATAAACTATTTTGCTTATAAACTCTATAAGAAGTTTCTGCGGGCTGATTTTGAATCTCTTAATAGAAAAGAGATCTTTACGATTTATAATCAGGCTATCGAAAATGGAGTATCGGGTAATAGTAATGGGGCTGAAGCGCTATATATTGAGTCTATGAATTTCTTGGGGAATTTCTTGGGGATTTTGGTGTTCTCTTGGGTAATGGCTAGGCATAGTATGCTTATTGTAATTCTGGTATTATTGAGTGCGATTATCAACTATGGGGCGCTTAGTTTTCCTAGAAACTTTAGAAAAAAGAATCGTGATAAGTGGGCGAATCTTGATTCGATGATTCATATTGTTAAAAATGATGTCATTAAAACTGAGAATGGTAAGGATGCGCGTGTGTTTAATATCGCCCCTATCTATATGGAAAAAGTAGATGAGGCTGTTAATGAACGAATTAGATGGACTAAAAGGGATAGTTCAAATACGCTGTATGCGAGTTTGATTACTTTAGTAACTAAGGTCTTTAGAGATGGTGTTACGTATTTGTATCTAATTCAGGAAGTATTTAGGGGTATGTCCATTGCTGAGTTTACGTTCTTGTTTAATTTTATGACTACGCTTGATATTTGGATTACTGAAACTGTTAATGCTGCTCAAAAAATCAGCCTTGCATCGCAGGATATTACGGATTATAGACATTTTCTTAATTTGAAGATCGATGTAAAATCTGGGACGCGAAGTATAGAAGATAAAAGTATTAAGGTTGAGTTTAAGAATGTGTATTTCAAATATGACTGCAGTCAGAATTGGGTGCTTGAAGATGTTTCTTTTGTGATTGAGCCTAATCAGAAAATGGCTTTAGTGGGTATTAATGGGGCTGGTAAGTCTACGTTAGTTAATATTATGATGGGGTTGTTGACGCCGCAAAAAGGCATGGTATTGATCAATGATATCCCTATTGAGTTGTTGGATGAGGGGGAACGTATTGGTTTGTTCTCGCCGGTTTTCCAAGAAAATGAAATATGGGCTTTAACGGTTCTTCAAAATATTACGCTTTCTAAAGAGAAATCGGTCGATAGAGAAAGGGTTTATGCGCTCTTGGATTCGTTGGGGCTTAAGGATAAAATTATGGGTTTGGATCATAATCTTGATACGCCTTTAACGCGTAATATTGAGCCTAATGGAGTGGAGTTATCAGGGGGGGAGTCGCAGAAGTTGATGTTGGCTCGGGCTTTATATAAGGATGCTCCGGTTTTAATACTCGATGAGCCTACTGCAGCCCTTGATGCCATTGCTGAACAAGCGCTGTATGAAGAGTATGTTCGTTTTGCTAAAGATAAAACTTCGTTGTTTATTTCCCATAGACTTTCTTCGACGCGCTTTTGTGATCAGATAATGTTATTGGATGGTGGAAAGATTATTGAGAATGGTACGCATAGTGCGTTAATTAAACAGGATGGCGTGTATGCATCAATGTATGCAATTCAGAGTCAGTACTACCAAAAGGAGGAGAATAACTATGAAGAAGTATTGGCATGTATTTAATTTGATTCTTGATTTGGATCCCGTGTCTTTGGTTATTTCTTTTTTTTATACGTTGTCAAGTATTTTGAAGCCTGTGGTAGTTTTGTTTGCTTCAGGTCAAATTGTGAATGGTATTATCAGTAACCAATCTATCGAGAGTATTAATGGGGTCACCTTTAAGTTGTTGGGTATTATTGCTTTGATTCATTTGGTTAGTATTGTCTTTGAGAAGTTGAATACAGATCATGCAAATATTGTGTATTATAAGTTGCAACGTAAGCTCATTGAAAAGTCGTTGGTGATGGAGTATGCATCTTTGGAGTCGCCTGAAAATAGGCTTAATTTTAAGAAGGCGGAGGAAGGTAGTACCTATAGTGGTGGAATTTTTAGTTTTATTCAATACTCGGTTTCAGTGTTGCTTGATTTGGTGCTTTCTTTGGTGATTGCGGGTGCGAGTATTGTTTATTTGGCTACGACGAAGACTGCTCAATCGTCTTCGTTGGCGCAGTTTGCTAATAGTCCTTTGTTTTCTGTTCTGCTGATTTTACTTTTGTTGCTTCCGCTTTTGATTACGTATAAGACTAATAAAATTAGTAATGAAATTAATCTTAAGTTATTTGAGGATATTGCTTATGTGAATAGGGAGATGGGTTATTATTGGTCGACGTTGCTTTTTGATGTGAGTCCTGGTAAAACCATTCGTATGTATAATTCTAGTCCCATGATTCTTGATGTTCTTTATGAAGGTACGGATTTTTTCTTAAAGAAAACTAAGAAAAACTGGAATTATATCAATAATATTGGTAGTATTAGTCAAATATTTACTGCCTTATGTACAGGATTTTTGTTTTCGATGTTAGCTATTAAAGCCTATACGCAAGCCATTGCTGTGGGTGATATTGTGGTGTTGGGTGGGGCGCTTCAGTTGATTGTGAGTTCGTTGGTGAATAATTTGGGGAAAGTGACAGCCATTGATAATCAGATTAATTTCTTTCAGTTCTATATTGATTATTTGGCACTTCCTGAGGTTA
>CAYWUU010000060.1:0-6741 GCA_964461405.1 uncultured Erysipelothrix sp. | reverse complement strand
AATTACCAAGATTACCTGCCAATACTAAACTAAGTGCCACTAGCAGTAAACTGTCATTTTCCTTAAACCACAGGTATACAACATAAACACTGACCGCAAAACTAATCAAAAGAAAGATGGGTGTCAAAGCACCCCCCTCTCCCATACTCCAAGCTACTCCCGTATTTTTATGATACGTAAGCTCAAAAAAACCATCAATAACTACTTTACTTTGACCAAACTGCAAATTCGTTTGAGCCCATGTTTTTGTGACTAAATCAAGTGCCAATAAGCCAACACTCAATAACGCTAATAATACTTTCTTCATACTGCCTCTTTTCTTTATCGTATTATATCATGGAAACAATACCAATAGGAAAAATCTACGTGAAAAAATAGCACAAAGTGTGCTATTTTACGCAAAAGGAAATAATACATTATGAAGAACTTCAACACCCTTATCGGCATCCTCAAGAGCAATAATTAATGACATCTTAATCTCAGCCGTAGAAATCATATCAATATTTATACCGGCTTTATACAAACTCTCAAACACCAAGGCCCCAATTTTAGGATTCGCTTCAAGCCCCGCTCCCACTACAGAGAGTTTTGCAACCTTATCATTCAACACAATCTTCTTATAGTCAATATCCGTATCATGCAATAAATCAAAGGCCCGCTTTGCATCACTGCTTGCGACAGTAAATACCATATCCTTAGTATCCTCACGCCCCACAGACTGCAATACAATATCAACACTAATATTATTCGTCGCTAACTTAGAAAATACCTTATAGGCGATACCGGGTTGATCCTTTAATCCAATCATTGAGATTGTTGATACATTCTCATCCACCACCACTCCACTTATTAGCGTTTTTTCCAACGGATTACTTACAACCATTGTACCCTCCTTATTTTCAAAACTCGATAAAATATATAACTTAACACCAAACTTCTTAGCCATTTCAACCGCTCTATTATGTAAGACCTTGGCCCCCAAGGAACTTAATTCCAACATAGAATCATAATCTATCTCTTTTAACTTACGCGAATGCTTAACCTTACGCGGATCGGCTGTATAAATACCATCCACATCTGAATAAATCTCACAACGATCGGCTTCAATAACCTTAGCAATCGCAACAGCCGAAGTATCTGATCCCCCTCGACCCAAAGTCGTAAACTCCTGTTCGTAGTTGACAGCCTGAAAACCGGTTACTATCACAATCTTATTTAGCGCCAACTCTTTTTCAATGCGCATTGAATCAATCTCAGTGATACGCGCTGAACCAAAGATACCATCAGAGTAAATCCCCGCCTGAAAGGCATTCAACGATACACTCTCACACCCCCGACTTGACAGAGCCAAGGACATTAACGCTACCGACTGCTGCTCCCCTGTCACCAACAACATATCCAACTCACGCTGGGTCGGATGATCGTTTAATTCCATAGCCTTTTGAATAAGCTGATTGGTCGTCTTACCTTGTGCACTTAAGACAATGACTAATTGATGACCATCATGATACAAACGCGCAATCTTATCCGCTACATGATTTATACGCTCGACATCCGCAATAGAACTGCCCCCATATTTTTGAACTAATCGCATACGCGTAGATACTCTCTTCCCTTAACTTCCGATAGAGGCACTAAAGTATCTTCATGCAATACCTTAACCAAAGGATCGGTTTCTACCAGTTCCATAACCTCTTCACTCCAATACACTAAACTGCGCATACCTGCCAAACAATATAACACATCACTAACCACAGCAGAGGCCGTTGGATACCGCCCCGCACCTGGCCCCATAATCATAATATCCCCCACATCTTTACCTCTGAAAATGACCGCATTATCAACCCCTTCAACCCCATAGAAAGGATGGGCTTGGGTAATTAACGTAGGTTCAACGGCAACACTAATTTCATCCCCTATCTTTAAGTGCGCTACCAAGCGAACACGCCCCGTAACCTCACTCAACATCGCTTCACTGATTTCATCTATACCCCTAATATTAATAGTTTCAAAATTAAGGGTCTTACCACTTAATATAGAGCCCAAGATCGCAATCTTACGCGCTGTATCATACCCCTTAATATCATCACTTGGATCACGCTCTGCATAACCCATGCTCTGGGCATCTTCTAAAGCCTCTTTGAAACTAAGTCCCTTAAGGCGCATCTGCGTTAAAATATAATTTGAAGTACCATTCAAAATTCCCAAGACCTCATAAATAGGTTCATGAGCCAAACCATGACGCAAGGTAGACAACAAAGGAATTCCGCCACCAACACTCGCCTCAAACATAAAATTAACTCCATGATCTAATGCAACCCTAAGCAACTTAGCCCCATACTTCGCAACAAGACCCTTACTCGAAGTCACCGCATGCTTCCCTTTTTTCATCGCTTCACTTAAGACCACAAAAGCCATCTCAACATCGCCCGTGGCTTCTACCACAATACCAACGGAAGCATCCTCCATAAAACTACGCGTATCACTGATAAAACGCGCATCATCAACCGCACTTAAACTAAGAATATATTTAACCAGCGTCTTATCATAGCGATCCAATAACGTCACGACCCCCTGACCCACAACGCCGTATCCCATTACCGCAACTTTCATATCATTACTCCCTTGCTAGAAGATTAACTTCTATAATGTCTTCACACGCGTCAAAAGATCCAATAATTTCATCAATACTTACACTACTTCCCAAAGTTTCAAATGTAATGGTTACATTGGCGACACGATTGATGGGAATGGTTTGATTAATGGTTAGTACGTTTAATTCAAATTGTGCCAACCCCTTAAGCACCCGCCCTAAGACCCCTGGATTATCCACTAAAGAAAGTCCTAAAGTTACAGTCTGATGCTCTTGGTATTCAAAAAAAGGCCGAATAGAATCATGATACTTATAATACGCCGAGCGACTCACACCCACGGCTTTAACCGCATCCGACACAAACTTAACCCGCCCCTCATCCAATAGTTCTTTCGCTTTTAATACTTTAACCGCTATTTCAGGCAATACATGCGCCTCAACTATATAATATTTACTCGTATCTTTCATAAAACGTCCTCTCTACACACACAAATGTATTTACTATGTGGAAACTTTATCATATAATGATATACATATCAAGAAAAAGAAGGAAGGTATCGTATGAAATACACAAGCACTCGTTCACAACAAACGCTCACTGCAACCCAAAGCATCCTTAACGGACTCGCAAGCGATGGCGGACTTTATGTTCCCAAGTCCATTCCAACCTTAGACTATACCACCCTGAAAGATAAACCCTATTACCTAATTGCTTATGAAATCCTAAAGCTTTTCTTAGGAGACATAAATAAACACGATCTAAAAAGATACTTGAAAACAACATATAGCTCTGAGAATTTCCACCTTGACACCATCACAAATCTAAGACCCATGGACTCTCATAACACACTCTTAGAGTTGTTCTATGGAAAGACATCAGCCTTCAAGGACCAAGCCCTTTCGCTTTATCCCTATTTACTTAAAGCCTCGATGGAAAAACACCAAGTGGAGCACCTTACAATTCTAACAGCTACATCAGGAGATACCGGCAAAGCAGCCATGGAAGCCATCGCCAATCTTGACGGCCTTAGCATCGCTGTATTATTCCCAAATACCGGAACCAGTCCCATTCAAAAGTTACAAATGAATACACAACGGGGTGCCAATGTCTTACCCTTAGGTATCCAAGGGAATTTTGACGATGCCCAAAACCTCGTTAAAGCCTTCTTCTTAAATCACAAAGACCTTCCCATTACCAGCGCCAACTCGATTAATATTGCTAGGTTATTACCACAAGTAGTTTACTACTTTGATGCCTATCTTCGACTTAACACCCAGGAAAAAATAAATATATATGTACCAACGGGTAACTTTGGTAATATTTTGGCAGCCTATATAGCCAAAGAAATGTCCTTACCTATCAACGAACTCATCGTATGTACCAACGAAAACCACGTACTCTATGATTTCTTCACCACCGGAGTCTATGATATTAAAGAGCGCACGTTTCAAGTAACCCCATCACCATCGATGGACATACTCATCTCTTCAAACTTAGAACGCTTACTATACTTAGTATTTAAAGATACCCAAAAAGTCTCTAAATGGATGGATGAACTTACGCAAACTCAATCCTTTAAACTTAATAAAGAGGAGCTTGGGAAACTTCAAAAAACATTCAAATCCCAAGTTACCTCAAACGAAATGACCAAAACAGTGATTGAAAACATCTATAAAGAGCACGCTATTCTCATTGATCCCCATACAGCAACAGCCATTCCCCACACCCTTTCAAACTATCATAATTTAATTGTTTCAACTGCCAGTCCCTATAAGTTTCCACAACTCTATAAAGACATGTTTAATGTCGTATCAGAGGATGACTTTGGTATTTTAGGAGCCCTAGAAGCCTATACCCATGAGCCCTATCCCCCTGAAATCAAGGAACTTAGAAGACTACCCATCCGCTTTAATCACAACCTACCTCTTGAAGAGGTAGAAGAAACACTACTTAAATTCATTAAAAAGGAGGCTAAAGTATGAAACTAACTATAAAAGTTCCCGCTACTTCAGCGAATATAGGACCTGGCTTTGATGTAGCGGGCCTTGCCCTAAATTTGTACAATACTTTTACCTTTGACTTTGACCAAACAACCACCGCATTCTTTGATAAAGACCATACCTTTGATACATCCCTAACTCTCGATACATTCTATAAGATCTTGGATTCGTATCATATTCCCCATCCAAAGGTCCATTTAAACACGGATACACAAATCCCTATCGCTCGGGGTTTAGGCAGTTCATCCACTTGTATTGTGGCGGGGGTATTAGCCGCAAATCAATATGCCCATTTAAATTTAAATAAACATGAGCTCGCAAAACACGCCGCCTCAATTGAAGGCCACCCTGACAATATTGTCCCTGCTCTATATGGCAATCTTAATATGGCACTTTTTGACCATGAACTTTTTATACAAACGAAACCCGTACACCAAGACTATGGATTTATAGCGATCATCCCCTATCATGAAGTTTCCACTCACGACGCCCGAAAAGTCCTTCCCCAGTCTATTAAACTCACAGACCTAACGCATACCCAAAGTAGAACGGCGTTTCTTCTAACTGCTTTTTCTACTTACGATGAAACCCTCATTAAAACCGTCACACAAGACATCATCCACGAACCCTATCGTAAGCAATTGATAAAAAACATCGATCTTATAGAAAGCGCATTATCACAGGAACCAATCCTAACCTATTGGGTATCTGGAGCAGGGCCCACCATCATGGTTTTGGTGAATAAGAAGAACCAAATTAAGGTTGAACACAGTCTTAAATCAAGACTTAAAGAATACGCCACCACCGTAGTTTTACAAGTCGATACTAAAGGTGCTATTATAGAGTAGTACCTTTTATATTGGAGGATAATATGAAATTAATAGAAATACTAAAAGTTATTATATTGGGAATTGTTGAGGGAATTACGGAGTGGTTACCCATTAGTAGTACCGGCCATATGTTATTGGTAGATGAGTTTCTTCAACTTAACCTAAGCGCTGAATTTAAAGAACTGTTCTTTATAGTGATTCAATTGGGCGCAATCTTAGCCGTTGTGGTGCTCTTTTGGCATAAGATGGTTCCTATTAAAAAAGACAAACAGGGATATAGTTTACGCATGGACATTATCGATCTGTGGTTAAAAGTAGTCGTTGCTTGTATTCCCGGGGCTATTGTTACGATTCTCTTTGATGATTATATTGAAGCACATTTCAAAACACCTACTGTCATCGCGATAGCATTAATTGTTTATGGTATTATATTCATTGTGGTTGAAAATAGAAATAAGAAAATAAAACCTAAAGTAACGAAATTAAGTGATATTACCTATGGCCTTGCTTTTATGGTTGGTGTGTTTCAAATACTATCAATCATACCTGGTACGTCACGGTCAGGCTCAACCATTATCGGTGGGCTTATCCTAGGCACATCACGCGTAGTTATCGCCGAGTTCACATTCTTCATCGCAGTACCAGTAATGTTTGGCTATAGCGCTTTAAAGCTACTCAAATTCAATAGCATCCTATCCCTAGCAGAACTGGGATACTTAAGCATTGGCATGATCATCGCCTTTATCACATCACTGATTGTTATTAGATTCTTAATGAACTATATCAAGAAACACGATTTCAAAGTATTTGGTTACTATAGAATCGCATTGGGTATTTTGGTCTTCTTATTCTTCCTATTTATCTAAAGTAAAAGGGGCTTCTAAAACTAGAAACCCCTTTTCATTTCAAAATAAAAAGCAGACCCCATCACAAGTCTGCTTTCTTTGTATGTACGAATCTACTACTCATTATGCTTCATAGATTCAAACATACACCCTCTTCCACCACAGTCATTATATCACAACACCATAAAAAATCAAACCCCCAAAAACAACATCTACAATTTCGTTTAACTTGATATTTTTACATAAAGATGGCACAATTACCTAAGAAATGAGGAACTATGAAACAAAACTTTTGGAAACAACTCCCTAAACCATTCTTTGCATTAGCCCCAATGGAAGATGTAACGGATATTACTTTTAGACACGTCATCGCTAAGGCTGCCCGACCCGATGTCTTTTTTACTGAATTTACTAACACAAAGAGCTTCAGCAACGAAGAAGGCAAAGAAAGCATGCGCGGACGCTTAATGTT
>CAYWUU010000059.1:0-6766 GCA_964461405.1 uncultured Erysipelothrix sp. | reverse complement strand
AAAAACCCCTTATGTCTAAATACGTTTTTAAACATAGGGGTTTGTCTACAGTCTGTAAAAGGTTCCACCTTTTTTTATCGCACACACCTTTAAACAATCGGGTAAAGCTTATGCGTTGACAACTTTATTTTACAAGCTTACACTTTAGATATACCAGCGAAAGGTGGAGGTTACTATGAGAATTATTGTTATTGGGGGGATTGCGGCCGGCATGAGTGTAGCCGCGAAAGCCAGTCGTACAAATCCTAACGCAAAGATTACGATTATAGAAAAAGAAGACTACGTTTCATTTGGAGCCTGTGGACTCCCTTATTATATTGGGGGCCAATTTGATGATGAAAACGAGATGTATGCTAGAACACCCGAACAAATGCGTTCGGCAGGCATCGAGCTATTACTTAAACACGAGGCCCTAAGTGTAGACTTCGATAAGAAACAGGTTACTGTTTTAGATTACGCATCAAAGTCGGAACATATAATGGAATACGATCGCCTCATGATTGCAACCGGAGCCAGCGCCATTAAACCTCCCATCCCTGGCATTGAAAGTGACAACGTTTATACTATCACTAAGCCCTATGATGGCAATAAACTTAAAGATAGTTTAAACTGTATCAATGACGTTGTTATTGTTGGAGGGGGCTTCATTGGGGTGGAGATGGCTGAACAATTAGCACATAGTGGCAAAAAAGTGCACATTATTGAAGCACAAGACTCCATTCTAAGCGGTCCTTTTGATGAAGAGATTTCACAAAATATCAAGGAATCCCTTGAACTAATGGGTGTAGAAGTTCATTTATCTCAGAGTGCTAAAAGATTTAACACTGAAGAGAATAAAGTTGTTTCTGTAGAAACCGATCAAAAAGTTTTAAAGGCTGACGCCGTAATTGTTTCGGTGGGCTTTAGACCCAATACTTCATTTGTGAAAGGCCAACTAAATATGCTAGGTAATGGAGCTATAATCACCGATGCGTATGGGCAAACCTCTATTAAAGATGTATTTGCGGCAGGAGACTGTGCTGCAGTTAATCATAGAATTGGAGAAGTTCGTTATATCCCACTAGCTACCTATGCTAATAAGATGGGTCGCCTTATTGGAACTAATATCGTTTCTGAAACGAAAGATTGGCTTGAGTTCAAGGGCGCCTTGGGTTCAGGAGCTATAAAAGTGGGTGCGTTTGAAGCGGGTAGTACAGGTATTACCGAAAAATCAGCCGAGCAATTAGGATTAAACTATAAAACTACTTTAGTCCATACTAATAACCATTCCAACTACTATACAGATGTAGCGCAAGAGAAGATCATCATTAAACTTATTTATGATGCGAAGACTAAGGTATTATTAGGAGCGCAAGTATTTGGTCGCAACGAAGCGGTCCTTAGATTGCATGCTCTAACTACTGCCATTCATGCTGAACTAACAACCGATGAAATCGGATTTATAGACTATGCGTATGCTCCGCCGTTTGCTTCTACATGGGAAGCCATAAACGTAGCGGCTAATACAGCGAAATAAAGGAGAGAGAGATTATGTTGGATTATCCATTTTTTACACAATTCTTTAAAATCAGTAATTTTATCACACTGATTGCCCTAGTGGCACTGGGATTGTCATTATTACTACTTAAAAGGTTAACGAAAAAGAAAGTTAGCTTTTCAAATAGAATGTTGATTGCACTGGTCATTGGATAGGCCATTGGGATTGGAACAGATTTTATAGGATCAAACTTTGAAATCTATAATACCTTTGCGCGCAAAGAAATATCTGTTTGGTTTCGTTTAATTGGTACTGGTTTCGTTAAACTGGTACAACTTATGGCCATACCTATTGTGTTCTTATCTATTATTAAAGTAGTGGTTGATGTTGAAGGCGATCGCATTAAAACACTGACAGGTAAAACTTTCTTTGTTTTATTAGGAACTACCTCCATATCAGCCTTGGTTGGTATCTTAGTAGTTAAGTTATTTAATCTACAAGGCGCTAATTTCACGGGTAGCTTATCTGAGAGTAGTATTAATAAAATGGGTAGCATTGCATCGCAAAGCTTCCCTGAGTTCTTCTTAGATTTAGTACCTAATAATATTTTTTCAGTTTTTAGTAATAACGGTTCTGTGGTATCGGTTGTTATTATTGCTGCAATGTTTGCCTCAGCGATTCGATTCCTATTAGTTAAGAAGCCCGATGAGGTTAAACCTTTAGTTAATATTTTGGATTCTCTAAGAACTACCGTTAATTCCGTATTAATAAATGTGATTAAGTTAATGCCTTATGCTATTGTAGCCCTAGTTGCTAATACGATTATTTCTAATGGTTTAGAATCTATTATCTCAGTCATTGGCTTTATTGTGGCGCTATATGTGGGTGTTATCATTATGATGCTAGTCTATGTGGTTATCTTAACCCTCATTGGTGTTAACCCCCTTACATTCTATAAGAAAGCATACACAACCATTGTCTTTGCTTTCTCAAGTCGATCCAGTGTGGGTACTTTACCCTATACTCTAAAAACCTTAACAGAGGAAATGGGAGTGTCGGGTCAAACTTCTAACTTTGTTGCAACCTTGGGTACCTCAATTGGTATGAATGGATGTGCGGGTGTTTTCCCAGCTATGTTAGGAACCTTAGTCGCTTCTGCGGTTGGTTACCCCATGAACTTCTCATTCTATGTCTTAGTGGTATTAGTAGTAACCATTGGTTCTATTGGTATCGCCGGTGTACCAGGTACTTCTACTGTAGCTGCTACTGTAACCTTAAACGGTTTAGGATTTGGCGCTGCCATGTCCCATATTGGAGCTATATTTGGTATTGACCCTATTATCGACATGGGACGAACAGCCCTAAATGTTACCGGATCGATGGTTGCTGCCATTGTGGTGGATAATTGGGATGGTACCTTTGATAAGGATGCCTTTAACGCTCCAAAGAAAATTGAAGAATAGTTCATTAAGGTCGCTGTATAATACAGTGACCTTTTCTTATGCCACAAAAAAACCGCACTTAGCGGTTCTTTAAATATTCTTCAATATAAACTGCAACCCCATTGTCATCATTTGACAGCGTTCTTGCATTGGAACTTGCGATAGCATTTGGCATGGCATTTCCCATCGCCACAGCTACACCCGCTACTTCAAACATACTAATATCATTCTCAGAGTCACCAAATACCATGATCTCCTCTGGTTTAATACCGCGCTTAGCAGCATAAGCCAATAAAGCTTCCCCTTTACTAACGCCCTCTTTAGAAACTTCGGTCCACCCTTCGCCTACGCGCATTAAACCAAAACCTTCAGGAAGGGCATCGTGCATTCTAGAAATTATGATACTCATATACTCAGGGGATTGAATATATGCGATCTTTTGAATTCGCGTTGTTTTTAAACGTTCCTCGATCTCATCAATAGATTTAATGGTAATTAAGGGAACACGGTGGTTAAAGAAGTGACGCGCTCCATCACCCATTCCATAAATATAATCATCATATGATACATCATCCATTTGGAAATAAATGGCATCATCATAACAGTACATGACTCCCATATAAAACTTCTTTCCAAACTCACCAAATTCAATGATTTCGTCGTAAGTTAGGGAACCTAACTCAATCTTAGTTTTCTGTGGATATTCAAAAGTTTGTAGTCCATTTAAACATATCATTCCAAAGGGATTATCTTGGTCCAATTGTTTTGCGATATCGTATGTACTCTCGAAGCTTCGTCCCGTCGCAAACGTAAAGTCTATATCATGATCTTTTAGTGAATTGATTACTTCAACAGTTTTATCACTCATATAACCCTCAGAGTTAATAATCGTTCCGTCAATATCACTCGCAATTAATTTAATTTTCATAAACTACCTCCAAGATATAGTTTACTTCTATTTCATAGAAAATCAAATAGGAATACTACAAATAGCCTCATATTTTACTTAGAGGAGTTGATAGAATGTCAATCTTACCTAAAATAGCCTTTCCATTACCAAAGGTTGTAAGTATGTTAGGAGTCGGAACATACGCCGCTAAAAAGATTGTTGATACAATCTTTATGGGGGCTACTTTGTGGAAGGTCCTGCTGTTGATAGTGGCATGTGGTAGTTCAATTAGTCTGGGTTTACTTTTGGTTAAAAGACTCACGAAAGCCATTGGTAGAACCGCCGCTATCAATTGGTAAAGGGTTGCATCCAAACGGATGCAATCTTTTAATCATGTTCGCTAAATTTCACAATGCGACCATAACTATCCACAAAACTATCATCTTATCTACTGTTAATTTTACACTCCATGAAAACCAATGCGTCTATCTAAAGGGCGCCAATGGATCGGGTAAAACAGTCTTTATGGAAACGCTTTTAGGCTTTCACAAAAATGTCAAAGGAACGCATATCACTAATATTTCCGATGTTTGTTATATCCCCGATATAAGTTTCTTTAGTGATGATGAACGCATCCAAGACGTCTTAAAGGCCTATATGAATTTCTATAATCAAAGTAGCGATTCCATTTCCAAGGCTCTCAAGAGACTTTCTCTTAATTTACAGCCAAAAGTTAAAGTCGCTACGCTATCGCTTGGTACCAAGAAGAAGTTGGAGCTATTGCCTCTATTCTTCAATACCTATCCCCTCTATATTCTTGATGAAATATTTCAAGGTTTAGATTGGGATACAGTCTTAATTATCGTGGCCCAACTTAAGCATCACTATGATTCAGGGGCATCCATCCTTTTTACAGAACACAATCAGAATATAGTTGAAATCATTAATAACGCAATCACTAATATGGAGGTCTATTTATGCGAAAATCAATCGTTAAACAAAGTATGATCATCTTTGTTTTAGTCATACTATTAGGTTTACTCAATATCCCTAAATATAATCAAGTTTCCCCACTCATCATGGAGTCGCTAGTGCTAGCGGGTTTTGAAACTATTAATCTCAAACCCTATACCATCCTTTTAATAATTTTAATACTAGAGATCATCACAAGCCTTATCAATATGGCTATTTTGAATTGGATCTATAAGATGAGTGACTTAAACTACACCCTACCAACTAACGCCATCATTTATCTCATCAGTTCCTGTATTAGTAAACTCTTGAGCCTCATAGTTCCCTTGTCAATTTTATCCACCATGGCCCTTTTACCTAACTTAATATTTGGGATTATCTTCATGATGCTACACTTTTATTTAAACACTGCTCTCAATTTCAAGCAAAAATCATGGTTATCTGGCTTTGTGATTGTTAATATTCTGCTAGCTATCCTATGAATAAGCATCTTAAGCATGCCTTAATATTGACCTTGTTGGTATTGATACTCGGTTTCTCTATCACCATGGTGGTCTTTTCATTAGATTTAAAGCATGTATTAGTAACAGAGCCTACACCGACTTTCTTTCTCGAAATCTTCTTTCATAACTTATTATTTATAGTAATCTATGCCATACCGGTGCTAGGCTTTGTGTATTTTATGTATAGTTTCACGACCATATTCATCGCCATTGGGCTTCTATTTACACATATTGGTGTAGTTACGACCCTGGCGCGTCTTTGGCATTTACCTTTAGAACTCTTTTCGTTTGCACTCGTACTCACGATGAAACCTAAGACTCGCATAAAACCTATTCTTATAGCGGTACTTATGTTATTCGTAGCCTCAATACTTGAATTCTATATATAGGAGTGATTGACCTGATGTACGCCTACTTATTACTCATTAGTTTTTCAATGGATCTATTGTCTTCCATCAATAACCTTACCAGGCGCACCTATACCCTTAAACTAAGAGCACCCAGTAAATACCCTTTGTATATCTTAAAACGCTTTTATAGTTTCAATAAAGCCAATAGCGCGTTACAACTGATGACGGCGCTTATTTTACTAAATTTCAAGAACATTCCTTATATCCTATACGCACTCTTATTACCTTTCATCCTCTATAAAACACATCCGATCTTCACGTTCTTACCTTTTATTTTTAAGATGCCCCTAGTCATTATATTAATATTTGTATATAACATGATCAATATGAAACTACCCCCACTCAATTTCAAACTTCCTTCTACCCTCCTTTTATTGCCCACCCTTTTTATGGCCCCCATCCATCAAGGCTTAAGTGAAACAAGTTTAATACTCTTTAGTTTTATATCCAGTGTTAGCTTAGATAATAGTCTTAATGCTTCGACTTTAGAATTAAAGAGCCATCGAAATCGATACTTTATCAGTTTGCTCAATCTTAAGAAGGTAACACTTACTACCTTTAGCTCACAAATTCAATCATCTCTACGTAATATGGCTTCCACCCTTTTCATATTACTGTTAATCTACGGAGGTTTAACGCATCATATGCTCAGTATCCTTATCATTCTTTTAAGTACTCTCATGTTTATATATTTCGTATTTGATAAGCTATTTCAGTTCACATTTTTATCGAACTCTAGTTTCTATACTTCAAAAATGAGACGTGCCCTCATCAGTTATCTCCCCATCTTCATAATGTCATGTTTTCTAAGTTATAGACTCTTTCACACTTATTTGGACATCACACCCACATCCATTGAAATAGCGTATATACTGCTACTACTGGTAGTTGTTCTCACTTTAAAAAAACGCAACCTAATCGTTCTTATTCCCCTACTTTTAGTCACAGGATGCACAAGTAAAACTCCAGAAGGCTTTGTGGTTACTCATAATACGCCAATGTTTTATGCGAGTATGCAAAGTAAAGAAACACAAACGCTTGCGCTTAATCCCTCATCTATAATTAAGGTCGAA
>CAYWUU010000058.1:0-6794 GCA_964461405.1 uncultured Erysipelothrix sp. | reverse complement strand
GAAGCTAAATCAAGAAGTTGAAGCCCTTAGTCTTCTCATCAACAATACGGAATTGCTTAATTTGGAGATTATTAGAGAATTTAACGATCTTAAGGAGCAATTTGATATGCCCCGTAGATCTCTTATTGAAGACGAAATTAGTGAGTTGGAAATAGATCATTTAAGTTTAATTAATAATGAAGATGTCATGGTAACATTATCAAAAGATGGCTATTTAAAGAAAGTAAGTCTGCGTTCCTTTAACTCATCCAAACATAATGAGATTACATTGAATGAGGGGGATGTCCCGATATTCATAGCGCAGGTGCAAACTCTAGATCATTTAATTTTTGTTACTAATAAAGGTCGTTATGGTCACCTGTTGGTCCATGATATTGAAGAAGCGCGCTGGCGCGATCTGGGTTCACACTTAAATCAATATGTTAAGATGGAACCCAAAGAACGCGTTGTCAGTGCATTTATGAGCGATACTTTCGCAACACATCAATTTGTGAATGTCGTGACCCAAGATGGAATGATTAAGAAAACGCTTCTACCTGAGTTTGAAGTGCGTCGTAATAATAAACTTTATGATTGCATTAACCTGGTAAAAGGCGATGAAGTTGTGGGGGCTTATTTAAGTAGTGTAGGTGATGATATATTAATCGCATCAAGTACGGGTAATCTTATGCGATTAGCCTTGGATGATATCAATAACCAAGGTCTGCGTGCTAAGGGCATGATAGCGATGCGCCTTCGTCCGAAAGATTTTGTGAGTTCTGCTATTGTATTAAAGCAATCCACTGAACTCTATATTCAATCCAATCGGGGGGGCTTTAAACGCATTAAGACAATCGATATACCCCTTAATAACCGGGCTACTATGGGTGTCTTAGCAGCCCGTATGGTTAAAAGCAATCCACACTTATTTACCCATATTGGGGTTGCTAATATTCAAGATAGTATTCGCCTCTATAAAGATGGAATAATCCATATATTGGATGTGAAGGATATTCCAATCATGGACTACGATGCTTCGTTTTCAAGTGTCTTAAAGGACGATGGATATGAGATTATTAGTCCCACAGTGTATGCTGAAATGATGAAAGAACCAACTATACATAAAGAAAAAAAGGATGAGCCTTTAAAACTAAATCTATAATTGGTATAATGTTTGCGCAAACAATCTGGTGTTTACACCAGATTTGTTTTTAAAGGATGATAAAAATGAGTAATAAACAATGTTTAGGATGCGGAGCCATCCTTCAAAATAAAGCTTTAGGCCTTGGATATGTTAAGGATTTAAATCAAGATTATTGTCAGTCTTGCTTTAGACTCCGTCACTACCGTGATTTTAAGCATGTACGAGCGGACGTTGATGAAAGTGCAACCCTTGATTTTATTGAGAACTTTGATGGACATATTGTATGGGTTGTTGATATTATGAGGTTAAGTCAATCACTACACGATGGTATGATCCGTTCTTTTAAAGGTAAGAGTGTAGTCATGGTCGTGAATAAGCGTGATTTACTACCTAAAAGTGTCTCAAATACAAAATTGAGACATGCAATTATGAGGATGTTGCGCGAGTATAATGTTACATTGAGTGAGGTTATCTTTCTTTCGGCTTTAAAACGTCAAAGTTTAGAGCCCTTGATTCCTTACTTGGAGGATGCCCCGTGTGCCTTTGTTGGAAATATTAATGCAGGTAAGTCATCGCTGCTTAATACGTTATTAGACACAAAACAATTGGCCGTTTCACCGGTCTCATCAACCACTGCTAATATTATCTTTATTGATGGTGAGTATGAAGTGTATGATACCCCCGGCTTTGTTAAGGAATCAAAGCTCGTTAGTAAGTATAGCGATGAGAACTTAGTGCAATTATCACCCCAAAAAGTGATCAAACCTTTGGTGTATCAAATTTATGAGAAGCAAGCTATTTTAATTGGTAATGTGGGAGCTATTATTGTAGATCCAATCGATACGGCTAAAATTATTAGTTATCTTCCCATTAAAGTTAAGCGCATTAAACCAGATCGTGTGGCAGCCAACTTGGCTTTGGATCATGAGTTCATGATCCAAGACCCAAAGTATCGTAAACGAAACTGGCCTACACGTGAGGAGAAAATTGATTTAGAAATATTTGATTTGGGTTTTATTACCGTTTCTGGAACATTAAAAACGCTTGAAACGGTTATGGACGAAACTGCAGAAGTGGTCCTAAGAAAGGCAATAATTTAATGTTAAGTAATGATAAGAAAAAGAAGTTGCGCTCAATAGCGCATAATGAGAAACCCCTTATTATAGTGGGTAAACAAGGAATTACCGATACTTTATTGGAGAGTTTTGAGACATCTTTAATGGCACATAACCTCGTAAAGGTGAGTATTTTAAAGAGCTCTGCTACCACGCTTGATGAACTAAAGGATGTGTTAGTTGAACAGTTTTCAGTTGAAGTAATTAGTGCGGTGGGGCGTGTTTTGGTCGTCTATCGCTACCATAAAAACGGTAGAATTATAGTATGAGACGTGTGATTTTATTTGGTGGTTCTTTTGATCCCATTCATAATGGGCATCTGGAGGTAGCTAAGAATGCCCTTAAGGATCTAAAGGCAGACAGTCTGTGGTTTATATTGGCGAAGAACTCGCCCTTTAAGTTTGGCCATTCTAACTATCAACATCGCTTAAAAATGGTTAAGAAGATGATTGGCCCCTATAATAAAATGAAAGTTAATACCTTGGAAGAAACGATGCCAGAACCATCGTATACCATTGATACGGTTAATGTTTTGGTTAAGAAGTATCCCAATACTAAGTTCTATTGGTTAATTGGATCTGACCAAATAGAAGACTTAAATAAGTGGAAAGACTTTGATATCTTGGATGGCTTGGTTGAGTTTGTGGTATATAAAAGACCCGGCTTTGATTACGCTTCTAAATATCAAGAGATTCAAGGCAGTCCTATTGATGTTAGTTCAACTGACATACGAGATGGCCATAGCACAAATACCCATCCTAAAGTCCTAAGTTATATGATGTATGAGGGTTTGTATTTGGATTCTATCACCAAGACTATGATGAGCACCAGACGCTATGAGCACACAGTGCGGGTGGCTAAATTAGCAGTTGACCTTGCTAAATCGCATAATGTAGACGTTAATTTAGCTTACTTAGCAGCTATGAGCCATGATTGGTGTAAAGAATGGGATGCGATGAGTTTAGCCATCATTATGGAAAACTATAGTGTTGATGTTCATCCCGCTCTTTATCATGGATTTGCGGCTTCTGATGTATTAAGCAAACGCTATTATGTTAGAAATAAGAGTGTATTAGGGGCTATTAGAGGCCATGTAAGTGGTGCGAGTTCTGGTAAATTAGGGATGATATTATATATCGCGGATAAGTGTGAGCCCGGTAGAGAAGGGGATTTTAGCGCTCTGCTTGACTTAGCACATAAAGATTTAAGAAAAGGCTATCAAGCTATAAAAAGGCAAAGAGGGGTTAAATAAGTATGGAATTAAAAGATTTAGTAGTTAAGACAATGGAAGATAAGAAGGGTTTAAATGTTGCGGTTATAGACTTCAAAAACACAAGCCCCTTGACAGATTACTTTGTGATCTGTGATGCACCCAGTATGCGTCAAGTAAGTGCTATTGCTGATGATGTTGAAAAAGCAATTATAGAAGCAGGATTTGAAATTAGATATCCTGTTAAACGCAGTGATTCAGGCTGGATTCTCATTGATGCCGGTGATGTTATTGCTCATATTTTCCAAAGTGAAGAGCGGTCACATTATAACCTTGAGAAACTATATAAGGACTATATTGATTAAGGATGCGTAATTATTACGATGCCTTATTTGCTGATATGGAAGGAACGTATTTATACCGTGATTTCCTTTTTAAGCATCTAAAGGGCCCAAACGTTATTGAGTTTGCGAGTGGTACTTCAGACCTTATGAATTTACTTAGTGATGCCTATGATTATAAAGGCGTCGATATTGACCTTAATATGATTAACACCGCTTTAAGCAAGTATCCACACCTTGAAGATCGCATTGTCGAAGGTAACTTCTTAAATTATCGTGAGAATAAGCGCTATGACTCCTTGGTTTGTGTTGGCGATAGCTTAAATTATCTTCAAGATGAAACGGAACTTGAGCAGTTTGTTGAAACCGCAACTCTATTATCGGATCATATTATTGTTGATTTTCACCATCCATATCGACTCACTGAGTTTGAAGATTCATACTTCGAAGAGGGAAGTACCGATACATTTGATTATTTATATAATATTGAGGTATTTGAAGACAAGCTCGTTCATACGATAAATTTTCTCGATGGAACATACGATACGGTAGTGCAATGGGTTTTTCTACCGACGATGATTATTGATTTATTTGCTAAGTATGGATATATGCCAACGATTTATACAGATTTTGATTTCGAAGGTATTTTAGATAAAGGTGAGAAGTTAATGATAATCTTTGATAAAGGAGGCTCTATATGATTTTAGTTATTGCAGCTATGAACCAAGAGCGGGATGCTTTTCTTTCGTTATGTAGTCATATCAGCCATGAAGTCGTAAGAGGGATTGATGTGGCCCATGCCAAACTGGACGATAAAGAGGTAATGGTTGCTTTAAGTGGTATTGCCTTAGTTAACGCAACCTTTACGACGTCTATTTTATGTGAGGTATTTTCTCCTACGGCTATTATTAATATTGGGAGTGCCGGGGGATTGCTTGATACGCAATCTGTGGGTGATCTTTGTATGGCAACAACTCTACGTCAACATGATTTAAATATCGGTGATACAACGCATATCGATCCGCGTTTTGTGTATACAAGTGATCCTACCTTGCTAAATTTTGCAAATGAGGCAGCCGATGCCCTTGGATTAACGGCTTATAGCGGTATCATTGTATCGGGGGATCAATTTGTGGTCCATGATTCCTATGAGTTGCAGCGAATACATACACTATACCAAAATGCCATATGTGTTGAAATGGAAGGATATGCCATTGGTATGGTTGCTTCTAAGTATAATATTCCTTTTCTAATCTTGAGATCGTTATCCGATGTACCTTTGAAACACGGTAATGAAGTAGCCTTTGAGACGTATTTACCGCTGGCAGCTAAACAGAGTTCCTTAATTTGTAAAGCGGTTATTAGTAAGTTATGATTTGCTAAGAGATAGACAAAAAAAGCTATAACGCACAAACTGTGCATTATAGCTTTTTATTATTCTTTATCATAGGGACCATTCCAAAGGTTTTGTCCTACAAGCCAATTTAATAAAATTGTTTCCGTAATAGGTTCCTTTTCATAGTGAGTTAAGGTACTAAGAATCGTAAAGTTTCCCTTTTCATCGACTTCATAAACTATGAAGGATGGAGTTCTTTCAACCATAAAACGATCCTTAAGTTGTGTTACGGTCATGTCTTTATAATCTTTTATACTAACAGGGGTAATCTTAGGTAACCAACCGTCTCCTTTTAAGGATAAGGGAGTGAGTACTGAGTTTATAACGTATTGACAGTCTTTGTCATCGTTATTAAGATAGATTACATGTTTGCCTGGTTCATGGGTATAATCTTTTATAAAACTTTCATATCCAATTGATGTATCATATAACTGTTTAGCATAAGTACTTTTAGGCGTTTCAGACTTTGGTCTAAAGTAGAAATATAAGAATATAGGTGTCGTGACTAATATAGCTATCACTAAGCTAATTATAACTATTCTTTTTCTCATAAGCCCTCCTTGTGTTAATACTATACATTAAATGAAAATTTTATCAACACATTTATTTGAAATTTCGTTTACATTCAATTAATACTAGGTCTTTAATTAAGTGTTTTTTTCGGGTATAATTGAAAGGGTTAGAACGGGGGTTTTTATGTTCCTCAAGAAAATAGAAATGAAAGGATTCAAGTCCTTTGCGGATCATGTAGTTATTAACTTCGAAGAGTCCGTAACGGGGATTGTAGGTCCTAATGGATGTGGTAAGAGTAATATCAGTGATGCTATACGCTGGGTTTTAGGTGAACAATCGGTTAAGTCCATGCGTGGTTCTAGTATGACAGATGTTATTTTTAATGGTACGGAAAGCCGAAGAAAGGTTAACTTAGCTGAAGTTACCCTTGTTTTTAATAATGCCTTAAAAGTGTTAAATAGTGAATTTGCTGAAGTAGAAGTAACCCGTCGTTTATTTAGAGATACGCGTGAATCAGAGTATTTGATTAATAAAGTTCCCTGTCGTTTACGTGATATTCATGATTTAGTCATGGATACAGGATTGGGGCGCGATAGTCTTTCGATAATTTCTCAAGGTTCCATTAGTTTCTTTGCGGAAAGTAAACCAATCGAACGCAGAGTGATTTTTGAAGAAGCGGCCGGTGTTTCCAAATATAAACGTCGTAAAGTAGAATCCATTCGTAAGTTAGAACGAACTCAAGAGAATATTGAGCGGATGCAAGATATCGTGGATGAGATATCTAAACAAGTGGCACCTTTAAAGCGTGCCGCTAAGAAGGCTGATTTATATATTGAGAAAAGAGATGCGCTTGAGAAAATTGAAGTATCTGTATTGGTATCTGAAATTGAAACCTTAAGTGCATCAATTGATGCAACCGCCAATCGTGAATTTGACTTGGAATCAAACCAAGCCAGTCTTGAAGCTAAGATTGGGGTCTTTGATCATGAATTAGTTTCTAAGCGTGCTGAGACATTTGAAATGGATCAAACTTTAGTAAAGTCACAAGAGACTATGATGGAATTGGTACGAGAGATTGGCGTGCTTGAAACGCGTA
>CAYWUU010000057.1:0-6957 GCA_964461405.1 uncultured Erysipelothrix sp. | reverse complement strand
TGAATCGCTAATTAAGCGCGAAGTAGCCCTAACCATTACCAATAAGATCAATGACCCTGCACTTAAGTTTTGTAGTGTAACAGATGTTGTATTAACAGATGATCTATCTTTTGCGACAGTTTATGTTAGTTTCTTGAGTGAAAAAGACAAGGAACCAGGTATTAATGTCTTAGTAAAAGCAAAGGGTATGTTACGTAGTGTGGTTAGTAAGTCAATTGGTACGCGCCGTACGCCTGAAATTTTAATTAAACTTGATGAGTCAAGTGAGCGTGGAGCACGTATTGATTCTATATTAAACACGTTAGATAAGTAAATACTAAAAAAGAAATTGCTCAATGCAATTCTTTTTTAATACAAGAGGTAAATATGCAAGGATTTATATCAATTCATAAGCCCAAGGGTATGACATCATTTGATGTGGTACGTAAGATAAAACGGGTATATAATACTAAAGCAGGGCATTGTGGAACCCTTGATCCCAATGCCACCGGTCTTTTAATAGTGGCTGTTGGGCTGGCTACTAAAGCCTTACCCTTTATGGGACTTGAGACTAAAGTATATGAGGCAACGCTAAAACTGGGCCTAGAAACCGATACTGGGGATATTTGGGGCACGGTAGTAAATGAAAAGCCCCTTATACCCATTACAAAGCAGAACGTTGAAACGGTATTGAAATCGTTTCTTGGTAAGCAAACGCAACGGGTGCCCATGGTTTCGGCTAAAAAAATAGACGGTAAAAAACTCTATGAGTATCATCGCGAGAATATTGCGATTGAAACTCAATATACTGATATTGAAGTATATGCGATTGAATTAGTGGCTATCACAAAGGATTCGATTTCTTTTAAAGCCTTTGTTTCCAATGGCACCTATATCCGTACCTTATGTGAAGATATGGCGATTAAACTCAACAATATAGGTACTATGACCGCACTGGTTCGCAGTGAAGTAGGAAAGTTCAAGCTAGAGGATGCCTATGAGCTTGAAGATATTACAATTAATACACCACTTCAAAGTGTTAAAGATGTCATCGCTTTGCCTAAAATAGTGGATGCAGCACTTGAATTTGATATTAAAAACGGTAAAAGAATTAAACTTGATACTCCATATGATCAAGTACTCTTAGATAGTGGCGAATATTTCGCTGTCTATGAAAGAGAAGAAGCATCAATATTTAAAAGTATAAGGGGGCTTTGGTAAGATGAAACGAACCATAATTAACGATGTATCTAAGATACACTTAAGTAAAGACAAGATAGTAGCCTGTATTGGTTTTTTTGATGGGCTTCATAAAGGCCATCAAGTCTTAATTGAGAAAACCAAAGAACGCGCTAAAGTATTGGGAGTTCCAAGTGCCCTTATAACCTTTGACCCCGATCCATGGTCGGTATTAAATCGTAAAAGTGGTGTACGCCATATCACACCTCTTAAGCGTAAAATGGAGTTACTCGAGAAGTTTGGCATGGACGAAGTCATCGTTCTTAATTTTAATTCCAATGTAGCTTCATTATCACCCGATGATTTTGTGAATCATGTCCTATTAGGTCTGGGTGTATGTGAGTTAGTCGCTGGAAGTGACTTTAGATTTGGAAAGCGGGCCCAGGGGAATACTGATTTCCTAATTGAAAACTATGCGCCAGTTATTACCACCCATGTCATGGGTATTAAAACCTTGTCCGAACATAAAATTGGAAGCACCAAGGTTGTTCAAACTATTCTACAGGGTAGGCTAGAGGAAACTACAGCACTCCTAGGTCGTTACTATTCGGTGGGTGGCTTTGTGATTGATGGTGCTAAACAAGGTCGTAAGATTGGATTTCCAACGGCTAACTTAGATATAGTTGATGAATATGTAATCCCGAAAACGGGTGTCTATATGGGATATACTAAGGTTAATGATACAATATATAAGAGTATCATTAATATCGGATATAATCCTACCTTTAATACTCGAGAGAAAATTGTTATTGAAACCCATCTCTTGGATTTTAATGAAATGATTTATGGTGAGCATTTGCACCAGTATTTTGTTAAGAGGATTCGCGATGAAATGAAGTTTGATTCGATTGAAGCACTTATTGAAAAGATGAAACAAGATGAGCAAGAGGCCCGCGATTTCTTAGTTGATGTCGATGATTTACTTTAATTTGTGATTAAATAGTGGTATAATTTTTTTAGTAGGTGAGAATATGACAGATTATGTATTAATTCAAAATGAGAGTATTGGACTGGGAAAAATTTCCATCTCCAAAAGTGTTATAAACCACATTGTTAATGAGGTTATAAATCGTGATAAGAGTGTGTTTTTGGATGAAACGCGCTCATATAAAGCAGCTCCCGTGATTAAGATTGAAGGTAAGACTCTTTCAATTGCTTTGAAAGTTAGAGTTCAATATGGTAAGAATGTTGAAGTTGCCTGTCGAAATTTAGAGCGTGAGTTAACAGAGCAGTTACAGTTTATGGTTGATTATCATGATCCGAACATTCAATTCAATGTAGTAGGATTTAAATTTGACTAGAAGCAGATACCTGCTTCTTTTAGTGTGGAGGAATCATGAATAGAAGAAAACAAAGAGAGAGTGCGCTTAAGGTTGTCTATACGCATTTAGTAACCAATAAAGATATGGATACGGTGATGGATGATTATCATATCGCATCCAATACCGGTGACTTTATCCATTATAGTATCGATGACCCTGAAATAGTTGATGCTTTATATCGTGTTGAAGAACGATCCAGTATCTATATTACCGTTATTAATACTAAATTAAAAAGCGGTTGGGAGTTTTATCGATTGGGTAGGATTGAGCAATCCATCTTATTATTAGCATTGGCGGAGTTGGAACAAAGTATTCAGGAAAAGCCTGTTATTGTTAATGAGGCCGTTGAACTGGCTAAGCAATACGCTGATGAGGATTCATTTAAACTGATAAACGGAGTTTTAGATTCACTATGAGTGATAAAAAAATATTTAGTGTTACAGAGTTTATGAATTATTTAAAAGGGGTATTAACAGATATCCCGTTCTTTAGAAATGTCTCTATAGTGGGTGAAATATCAAATTTCACAGCCCACCGTAGCGGTCATTTCTATTTTTCTATTAAAGATGACGATGCTATTCTAAAGGTTGTGATGTTTAGAACCGCATCGCAAAGAGTCCTCTTTAAGCCTAAGAATGGTGATAGAGTCGTATTAAGAGGGTCTTTAAATGTTTATACAGCATCTGGAGATGTCCAGTTTTATGCCAATGCGATGTCTCTTGATGGATTAGGGGATCTCTATTTGCGCTATGAACAACTCAAGAAGGATCTTATGGAAAAGGGCTATTTTAAGGACTCCTTAAAGAAAGCCTTGCCCAAGTATCCTAAACGCATTGCCATCATATCAGGTGAGGGAAGTGCAGCTTATGCTGATATCACACGGACTTTAAGAGAACGTTGGCCGTATGCAACCATTACGGACTACTTTTCATATGTACAAGGGGAACTGGCCATCGATGACTTATCTTCTAATATTGAAAAAGCGGATGCTGATCATCATGACGTTATTATTCTTGCGCGCGGAGGCGGCTCTTTAGAGGATTTGTGGGCGTTTAATGATTTAAAGGTAATCATGGCTGTGTTTACGGCTAATACGCCTATAATCAGCGGTGTAGGCCACGAGAGTGATATTACATTAGTGGATTATGTTTCAGATTATAGAGCGGCAACTCCAACGGCTGCAGCTGTTATCGCAACACCACATCAAGACCAAGTCATTTCCAATTTAAGAGATATAAACAACGGCTTATATTTAGCCATTACTAAGAAAATAAAAACAGAAACAGTTCATTTGAACTATTTCAATAGTACTAAAGTAATGGTCCAACCTGAGTCTCTATTTGATAATCAATACTATCGATTGGATTTGCTAAATAGCAGACTTTTATCCACTACTAAGATATTTAGCAAAGTAATTCACAACATAGAGATAATGAGTACTACAAATCACGAGAAGATATTGAAATATATAGATCGACAAACGATGGTCTTATCCTATAGAGATATTAGTAATACCCAAAATATTAATCACATTTTACGAAGTAAACAAGATATATATAGCGATAAACACCACCGGATTATGGATGGGATCAACACCACTCTTACATTGAAAAAAAATGACTTTAGTGCTATTCTTAAGTCAATGAAGCACCTCTCTCCCTTTGCGATATTAGAGCGAGGTTATAGCATAACAAGTCATGGTACTACTGTTATTAAATCAGTTAAAGAGGTCAAAGTAGGGGATACAATTAGTATAAAATTGAAAGAAGGCTCACTAGAAGCCTCTGTATTAGAAAGGACTTTTGAACATGAGTAATGTATTTGATTTTGAGAAAGCAATGGAGCGCTTAAATGAAATATCTCAAGCTTTAGAGAGTGATACCATTGCATTAGATAAGGCTATGGCTTTATTTGAAGAAGGTTTAGATTTGTCAAAGAAGTGTCAATTGACGTTAGAATCGTATGAGGAGCGCGTAAAAGACCTTGTTTTGAAACATAAAGGGGAACAAAATGATTAAAGATTTTGATGTGTTTTTACATGAAGAATTTAGTCAATTAGGCAAATCAAAAGTATTAGAGGCCATGGAGTATTCTTTATTCTCTAGCGGAAAACGTCTGCGAGTCCTCATGGTTTTATCGATGTTAAAAGATATGGGAGTCGATGAAAAAAAAGGGTATTATGCAGCAGCTGCCCTAGAGTGTATTCACACATACTCCTTAATTCACGATGATCTTCCAGCATTAGATAATGATGATGTGCGCCGCTTTAAACCAACGAATCATATAGTATATGGTGAAGGATTGGCCATACTAGCAGGAGATGGATTATTGACATTGGCGTTTTACTTCTTGAGTAAAGGAGAGTATAACCCTAAGGTATTTGAGGTGCTTTCCTATCATGCTGGAATTAATGGCATGATTTTGGGCCAAGAGTACGATATCTTAGAAACTATCGACTCACTTGAAGCGTTGGAAAGATGTTATTTACTAAAAACAGGGGGCTTATTTGCGGCGGGGCTGCAAATGGCGGGCATCATTGCTGGCAGGGAAAATTTGGATACCTTACAAGACTTAGCCTATAAATTAGGGATTGTGTTTCAGCATCAAGACGATTTATTAGAAGTAGTTTCTACGATCGATATCGGTAAATCTAAGTCTTCAGATGAAGTACGTGATAAGGCCACTCTTTTAAGTTATATGGAAGTCGATGAAGCTCTTACTTACGTCGATACCATGTTTACAAGTATTTATGAAACTATTAACGCGTTTGCGTTTGAGACTCAATATTTCATGGACTTAGTTAAGTCTATATCTAAGCGCAATATCTAGGAGGTCCTCATGAAAGATCACTTAAGCAATATATCATACGAGATTTTAAAAGAGAGCTTGTCGTATTCTATTATCAAAGAGCCTATCTATAGTGCCTCTGATGTTTTGAGTAATCTTGCCGTTATTGATACAGTAATTGCGTTAAATGCTGTTTTTGATTTCAACGATGCCTATTTGGTTATAGGCAATAAGAACCGGCGTATTATTCAAGATGTTTTACAGGATGAAACGGGTATTTCTCTAGAGAATATCATCGTTTGTGGAAAGAGTCATGAAGCCCTTGGTATTGGGGTTGGCTTGGCGTTAGAAAGTCATAAGAAAGTTGTCATAATGATTGATGACTATGTTTTAAACTATGGAAAAACTTTTGAAGCGCTAACCCAAATTCAAAGACATCAACCAAATATTGTTGTGGTATATGTTGAAGATGAGCATTCGTTTCTTCAATCTCATAAGAGTAAAGATTCTTTAATAAATTCATTGCGAACCTCTAAAACTTATGTGAACCTTAAGAAAGATGTTAAGCATTTGCTTGATCGACCAACGGGAAAACCGATTCTTAGTTCCTTATCTTGGGTTAAAGAGGGCTTAAAGGATATTGTAACCAATACTACCGTTTTTGATCAGTTTGGGTTGGAGTATTACGGTGTTGTTGATGCCATGAAATACAAGGATAATTTGCATACATTTGAAAGTGTCGTTCGCATTGAAACCCCAACAATAGTGCATGTTAAAACGGATTTAAGTAAGTTAAGAGGACTTAAACTACCACGCTATAAAACTGATGATGACCTACCAGAGAATTATTATAACTATATTGATGCTATGGATATGGTTTTAGCTAATTTTGATTCCATAACTTTATGCGTCGACATTACCTCTGATGCACAACATATGCCGCAGTTCGCTATAAAATATCCTGATAATTATTACGTTAGTACCGGGACATATCAATATCTCGTTGATTTTATAAAGGGTTTAACGCTTTTGAATAAGCGTGTTGTCTTTATGATTGATAGTGAAAACTTTAAGCATATTGCTTCCTTAATTGAAGAGCAGTTCTACGCTAATAGTAATTTATGTATTATATTAAGAGATAGTGGTTTGAGTAATAGTGAGGACAACCCCGGTCACGGTGTCTTTGATGTGGGACTTGCTCTCCGTTTTAGTAGTAATATTTACATGGGTAAGGATATAGGGGAAGCCTTACGTATTTTAAAGTATGTCCTTGATCAAGATGATTTTCCATTAAGTGTTATAAGAATTCCAAGTGCTGTTGGTGTCATTGAAGAGGACGATTTTAATGAAACCTGGGAAATTATAAATCCGAATACTAAACCAATGTCGGTTGTTTTTAGTTATGGTGAGAGCGTAAAGCGTCTTAATAAACGTGTCGTTTCCAATAATTTGCCGGTGTGGATCATTAATACACGTAATATCTTTAAGATTGATCTTGAACTTATGAATACCATAAAAGCATTGGATATCCCCATCGTAGTCTATGATTTAGAAGATGTCCATCACTCGCTATTCCGTTTAATATCAATGTATTTACCCAGCAATAAAATTATAAATATGGGGCTTCAAC
>CAYWUU010000056.1:0-6987 GCA_964461405.1 uncultured Erysipelothrix sp. | reverse complement strand
TTCAGCTTCTACCCCTGCAACGGCACACCAGTTACTTAGTTCCTCTGGGGTGTTATTGGAGATATTGATAATGGTAGTATCTTTATGTTTGCTGGCTTCTTTAAAGAAGTGGCGCGTTTGTAGATCGCATACGCGGGTATTAATATCTGGGAAAACACTGATGAGAACTTTTTTGCCTTTTAGTGAATCTAAGGTAACGGTTTTTTGATCTAAATTCTCTAAACTAAAATCTGGTGCCTTTGTATTTAGAGAAGGTAAGGTACCCTCTACCTCGACGGGTACTTTTTTGCGTGTAATTATATTCATATACTTCCTCCTTTTGATTAGATTATTACAAATTTATGCACAAAATCCCAGTGACATGCTTGTGTTTGAAAGGGGGTTGCGTTACTATAAGTCTAAACACGGAGGTACAAAATGATTTCTAGATTGATATTTAATGCGGATGATTTTGCGCTTACAGCTTTAGTCTCAGCGGCTATCGTTAAAGCTCATCAAGAAGGTGTAGTTACATCAACCACAATCTTAGCTAATTGTGATGATAAATTATTAGAGGAAGCTGTTGAATATGCTAAACATAATCCTAATCTTGGATTTGGGGCGCATCTGGTTTTAACAACGCGTCGTCCTTTATTGGATACGCATAAGACCTTAGTAGATGCGATGGGTAATTTTGGTGTAACACAAGATTCATTGGATTCTGTTGATACAGAAGAGGTTTATATGGAGTGGAAGGCGCAATTAGAACGTTTGAGTGAACACTTTCAACTAACTCATATTGATTCGCACCATCATGTGCATTTGCATCCTAAGTTGCGTTCGGTTGTTAGAAGACTAGGAGATGAATATTGCATTCCCATTCGCGATACCAAAGATGGTTTTCCTAAAAGAATCCATGCTGATCTTGGCTTCTATGCAGAGACAACGACGCTTGAGTATCTAAAACAGGTAATGGAAAATAATAAGGGCTTAGTTGAGATAATGGTTCACCCGGGCTATAAAGAGGATGTATTTCTTCAAGAAATATCTTCGTATGTTGATTATCGCCAACAGGAGTTAGAAGTTTTAACCTCTAAAGAGCTTAAGGATTATATTCATGATCATAATATTAACTTAGTAAATTACGGTGTTATTCAGTTGCGACGCTCAAAGAGTATTGCTAAATAAGACTTAATTTGATACGATATTATGGTTGGAGGATTAGCTCAGTTGGGAGAGCGCTTGCTTGACGTGCAAGAGGTCATGAGTTCGAGTCTCATATCGTCCACCATTTAAAATCAACCCACTAAACAGTGGGTTTTTTATTTTATTAGGAAGCAATGCTATATTAATTAAGAGATGGTGAAACTTTTTTTTATAAAGTAACACTGCAACAAAATTCTTTTATGACGATATAATTCTTTTTAGATTTTATAGCATTTGTGTTAGGGTGATATAATGTAAGAAAAGGAGAGACGTATGAAAAAAATAATAGTGTTATTAAGTTTAATCTTAGTATTAGCCGGTTGTTCATCTAATGCTTAAAATAAGGAAGACGCCAAGGCTTTGTTTGAAAAAGGAGTTGAAGGCATTAGTCTAGTTCAAGCCGATGTAAATATGGTGGTTAAGTCTGATGATGAGGAAATGAAAATAGACATGAACTTGCGTAATGCTAGTAAGGTTGAGATCATGAGCGCCTATATTAGTATGGTGTCTAGTGAGTTGGAGATGGTGTATTATGTAAAAGATGGCTATATGTATTTTGATGCTTTTGGAATGAAAATGAAAGCAACTATTGATTCAAAATTAGACCAGTTCTTAGATATTAAGGATATGATAGATGAATACTCCGATATTGACGGGATCGACTTTGACCGCTCACATATTCAGAGAGTGGTAATAAGGTGATCTATACCTTAAAGATTACAGAATCTGATTTAGATGATATTAGTTTGGGCGAAATGGTTTATGCTATTGATAAAAGTACAGAAACATTGCTAAGTTTTGCGTTTGATTTAGAGGATGATGGGGGCGTAAAGGTTGTTGCTAGATATGATCTAAATGCCATAAATGATATTGAGTTTCCGGATTTAAGTGGTTATACGTTGATTGGAGAATAGGATTATTGATGGATTGATTTTCGATTTAGGGAATCAGTCTTTTTTTGATTTTACGCTAGTCTAATAAAGTCTGCGCGTGTTATAATCTAACGTGGGTGATACGTATGCGTTTGAATCATTATATTAGTGCCTCGGGTTATACATCAAGGCGCGATGCAGATCGGCTTATTGAAGCGGGTAAAGTAACCGTTAATGGAAGTGTCGCTGCATTAGGGACTCAAGTTCTTGAGGATGATATTGTTGAAATAGAGGGGAAACGGATTTTGAAGCAGGAAGCGTTTGTTTATCTTGTTTTAAATAAACCTGTTGGTATTACCTGTACAACTGATCGTGAGATAGAGGGTAATATTGTTGATTTTATTAACTATCCGCAACGTATTTTTCATGTTGGTAGGTTGGATAAAGATTCTGAGGGTTTAATACTTATGACCAACAACGGGGATATTGTGAATGAGATTTTGAGAAGTCATAATAAGAATGAAAAGGATTATGAAGTTAGCGTTAATAAAACTATTACCGAGGAGTTCATTGCGAAAATGGCGGCGGGTGTTGAGATATTTAATCCCGTTAAAAAGCAGTATACGGTTACGGATCCTTGTAAGATTACTAAGACTGGAAAAAGAACGTTTAATATAACACTATCTCAGGGACTGAATCGACAAATTAGAAATATGTGTAAGAAATTAGGGTATCGTGTTGTGAAGTTGAAGCGTGTTCGTATTATGAATATTAAGTTGGGGAGTCTTCCTGTTGGCCAATGGCGTCATTTGACTCAGCAAGAGCTTACGGAAATGATGGCACAGTTAAATAGAAATAAGAAAACCCAGAATTAGCTGGGTTTTTAAGTGTTCTAATATGAGACCGTGGCTTAAGGCAGTTGGTTTCCTGCGCTTCTATAAATATAATACCACTCTTCTCGGGTTAAGGTTACGGCACCTGCTTTACTAATCTCAATAATTCTTGAGGGGGTCATTGATCCGGCAATGACTTGAATGTTGGCGGGGTGGGATAGGATCCATGCGGTTGCAATGGTTGTATTGCTAACGTTGTATTTAGTTGCAAGTTCTCCCATGGCTTTATTTAGTTCCGGGAACTTGGGATTATCGATGAAGTTTCCTTCAAAGTGTCCATATAGAAATGGTGACCAAGCTTGTAATGTGATGTCCTTTAGTTGGGCATATTCTAAAAGTCCAGAAGTTCTAACAATGGAGGCATCGTTGTGCATATTTACATTAAACCCTTCATCAAATAAGCGTGTATTCATAATACTTAATTGAATTTGGTTTGCGATTAGTGGAAACGGTAGATACTTTTGAAGTAATTCGATTTGCATCGGATGGAAGTTACTAACTCCAAAGTTCTTTACTTTCTTTGAATCTCTTAGCTTAATAAGGGCTTTGGCAGTATCCTTTGGATCCATGAAGCCATCGGGTCTATGTAGTAAGAGTACATCAAGGTAATCGGTCTCTAGGCGTTCTAAAATACCGTTTGTGGCATTCATAATGTGTTCATAACTGAAGTCGAACATGCCTTTGTCAGGTCTGATACCTACTTTAGATTGTAAGATGATGTCTTCTCGTTTAACATCGAGTGTCTTGAGTGCGTGCGCAAAGATAGTTTCTGACTTTCCAGCGCCGTAGATATCAGCGTGATCAAAGTAGTTAATTCCATGATCTAGGGCCGTTTGAATAATAATAGCCGCTTCTTCAATCGATTTATCGGCCATACGCATACAGCCAAGAGCAATACTGGGTGTTTCTAGTGATGATAATCCAATTCTTTGTGTTTTCATTTAATTACCTCCTATGTTTATATTATAGTTGTATTGTGTGTTAGATAATAGTGTTATGTCATTTATGATATACTTTAAATAAGGAGGATGGCTATGGAATTAATTTTAAATGGTGAAGTGGTTGAGTTGGTACATGATTCAGGTAATTGGTTAATGAAGCGGGGGATTGGATTTTCGGCCGTTGAAATGGTGGTTAATTCAGCGGGGGCCTGTGGTCTTTATGTTTTCAGTAGTATTCTTAAGAATTCTAAGATTGATGCTATAGTTCAAAGGGCTCATGTTTCCTATACAGTAGATGAGACGACGAGTGTACGCGCTCTTAAGACAATTAGCATTGAATATCAGGTGCAAGTCGAAGAATCTCTTAAGCCAAGGGTAGAGCGGGTCTTGCCGTTTGTGCATCGTAATTGTCCGGTGATGCAATCTTTGGATCCTAAGATTGAGGTTATTGAAACTATAATATATAGCTAAAGCACATCGTTTGATGTGCTTTAGTTATATATTCTTGAGAAGAGATAGAGGAAGTTCAGTAAATATCTTTGCGAGAATTGGGTCAAATTGCGTGCCCGCATGATTTGATATTTCTGTGAGTGCTTCTTCTATCGATATGGCTTTATGATAGGGTCGATCGTGGGTCATAGCATCAAAGGCGTCCACTATCGATAAGATTCTACTTTCAATGGGAATATTATCACCCTTTAGATTTAGGGGGTACCCCTTGCCATCGTAACGCTCGTGATGCGTCAAAATCAAATAAGCTACGGTAGACAATTCTGGATATTGAACGGCGATCTCATAGCCGTAGCGGGGGTGTTTACGCATGATTTCCCATTCGTCATCGGATAAGACTGTTGGCTTATCGATAATGTTTACATCGATCTTAGTCTTACCGATATCATGAAGCAGGGCTAAAGAAGATAGAGACTCCATTTGGCTGCTGGTTAGGGAAAGTCTTGATCCCATCGCAAAGCATAGTGCTTCAAGACGTTGGGAGTGTCGCTTGGTTTCAGCACGCGTTTCATGGAGTTGCATTAGATAGCCATCAACAACGCGGTTTCTAAAACGTGCTGCTTCAATGCGTTTTTCACGATACATATAGCGCTCAGCTAAGGCTATATGTTTTGGTAAGTTTTGATCAAAGGCGTCGATCATGGCATATCCCATCGCAAAGCTTGGTTTATAATCCATGGGGTAGCTGCTGTTGAGGTTTATATTTGTTTCAGTTTTTATTTTTTTGATGAGTGAATTAACGGCTGCTTCATTGGCATTCTTAATTAGAATTAAGAACTCATCGCCACCCCATCTTGAAACAAGAGCATTGGTATTAAAATTGCTCTTTAGAATATTGGCAATATTAATTAGAAACTTATCTCCAATATGATGTCCATATAAATCGTTGACGCGCTTTAAATCATTGGCATCAGCAAATACGAGTGCTAGGGGATAATCAGCGTCTTTAATATTGGATTCAAATTCTTTTTGAAGATAGCGTCTGTTATAGAGGCCTGTTAGGGAATCGTGATAACTTAAGTAACGCATTTGTTTGATATACTCTAGATCCTTTTCGATATTTCTAAATACCATAACGTTTCCTTGATTCTCTTCTTCGTTGATGGGTGAAATAGTATAGGTGATGGGAGTCCATTGTGTTTCACTGGATTTAATTTCGTGGTGCGATGTTAGGGTTGTTTCTAAAACTCCTGAGTTAAGAATTTCGTTAAGTGATAAGGTTTCTAGAGTCTGAGCATCGCGTATCATAAGGGTGTCCTGATTAAAGTCAGTCCCTAGGATGTTCTTTGAAGCTTGATTGAGGCCGATGATTTTATTGTTTCTATCGAGGGTGATGACTCCGTCAGTAATTGCATTTAAAGTGGTCTTTAATAAAGTGCTTTCTCTCTCGAGGCGTTTTGATAAGTCAACGCGATCGGTGACATCATAGGAAATAGTAATTCTTACTTCTCTTCCTGCAATGGAAATAATATTGGGGTGGATATCGAGATAGCGAATGGTTCCATCGTGTAAGCGATGGGGTATTTCCGTTAATACTGTATCGAGTGAATAGATAAGGGGATTGATATTATAGTCTTGAACACTCATACTTAGAAATTCTTCGCGGGTGTATCCGTAGAATTCAAGTGCATAGGGATTGGCATCTAAAAGTTCGTATGTTTCTTTGTCCGTAATTAAAATGATGGCGTTGAGTCTGAAGAAGAGTCCTTGTATATAGTCTTCAAAGAGGTGTATCTTTTCGTTGAGCACTTCAGTAGTGGTATTATCTGTTTCTGTAATTAATATATATCGACCGCCAAAGGTATCAAAAAAAGGAATAAATTCACACTTGAGGGTGTTTTGGTCGTAGTGAAGATTGCTAACCTTGGCGTTGGTTGTTTTCAAAACAACATCGCAGATATCTAGGATCTTTTGTTGTGTGGATTCGTTAAATAGATCCCAATAACCTTTGGATGTATTTTTGATGATTTGTTGTGTTTTGAAGTTATGGTCAATGACTTTATATTGATGGTCAATATATTGCACAATAAAAACACATAGATTGGGTCGACTTAAACTAGGTTGTAAGGACTCCAATAGATTGTGTTGGTGTTTATTATATAGAATTTGATAAGTTGCTTTGTCTATGGTTTTAAAATACCCTGTTAATAGATCTTCGTCAATTTTGACCAGGTGTATTTCAATATAGAGATGCGCTTCTTTGATGTGGACATATTGTTTTTGTGATGTCTCATTAATATAGGTGTAATTGATAAAGGATAACCAAAAGTCATAATCCATATTTAGGGCTTGGGCGAATTGATGTCCATTTAGTATTTTATCTTTATTGAAGCCAGGTATCTTAATGATTTCTTTGCTGACGTGAGAAAAAGCAAACTTTGTGAGAATTTGATTAGGGTCTCTTTCTAGTTTGATTTCAAAATTTGAGTAAATGATTTGATCTGTTTTCATCTTATTTCACCTGTAAAATGATTGATACCTTTAGTTTACCTTATGATTTCGTTTTTTCCAAATATTATGTAATTATTGATAGTGTAAAATGGGTGTGGGTGTAAAAAAAAGGTAGAACCTTTATAATATGTTTGC
>CAYWUU010000055.1:6107-7001 GCA_964461405.1 uncultured Erysipelothrix sp. | reverse complement strand
TTGGGTGTACATTCTTAAATGATCGAAAATGTACATTCTTATATTGACATTAATACATCATCTATTAAGTATAAAGATGTATTGGATATCAAAGCGAAAGTGCTAGATAAACAAAAGGGCGATGCATTATACCCATTTTATGTTTTGGTAACACAAGAAGATGTTGACCACAATACCCCTTTGTTATTGACAATTGAAGACGAAGCCCTGTTTAACAATTACGAGGCAGGCAAAATCTATGATTTTAAGGTATACACAGAAGTAGTTGCACATAAAGAATCGGGTAATGTTCGTTTTATGTTTATGATTGTTACGGAGTAGTTTTTTACTGGATAATTTATTGTGTTTATCAAGTTTAAAATGTTTTTCGCAATCTATGTGTTAGTTATTAATCTGCAGGTTACGATGTTGGGTTGGCGCATACGAAGATCCTCACTATGTAAGGGACCTTATAACATTTGGAACATAATCTCTTTTGATATACGAGGACATTATCACTTTTGATTTAGACTTGTATCATTTTGCGTTGACAAGCATCGGTTTAGACCTTATAATTTAGATAGAAGTAAGGGATCCATACTTATGACATTTTTTTGAGTAGAAAAGTGTTATTGGTGTGGGTTTTTTTATAAAAAAAAGGGGAAAATGATGGTGTTTGATAATTTGTTGGATGAATTAAATAAATTTAATGAAGGAAATAATTTCTTTTCTTACCGATTCTTGGGGTGTAAAGCACATACTGAGAATGGTGAAAACGGTTATCGTTTTACTGTGTGGGCACCCCGTGCCCGATCTGTGAGTGTTGTGGGTGACTTTAACAATTGGCATCCAGTTATCATGAAACCCGTATTTCAAAGTGGTTTGATTGATTTTGCTCAAAGTTTCCAAGAAATG